>CAZXXM010000282.1:0-4899 GCA_964644715.1 uncultured Salinisphaerales bacterium | reverse complement strand
CGAGCGCGACGATCAGCTTGGGCTTGACCAGCCGGATCTGCGCCTCCAGGTAGGGGCGGCAGGCCTCGGCCTCGTCCTTCTCCGGATCGCGATTGCCCGGCGGGCGGCACTTCACGACGTTGGCGATGAACGTGTTCTCGTGGCGCGAACGGCCGATCGCCTTGAGCATCTCGTCGAGCAGCTTGCCGGCCCGGCCCACGAAGGGCTCGCCCTGGGCATCCTCGTCGGCACCCGGCCCTTCTCCGACCACCATCAGCGACGCCGACTCCGGACCGACACCGAAGACCGTCTGCGTGCGCGTCGGGCAGAGCTTGCAGCGCGTGCAATCCTTGACGATGGCGCGCAGACCCGCCCAGTCCGAGGGCACGACGATGGGCGGCGGCGCTTCGACAACGAGCGGCTTCTGCGGAACGGCTTCCAACGGCGCCGCGGCCGGGGGTCGGCTCCTGGGCGGCGGGACTTCCACGACGACGGCCGTGGGCGCGGGCTCCGCTTCGACCGGCGACCCGCGCGACACCCAGACATCGACGCCGAGCGCCTTCAGGTAGGTCTTGCGACGGGCCGGGTTCATGCAGGCACAAAGCGATGGAATCGATCAAAACGATAGCACGGCGTCGGCGCCGCACGGACGCGCCGAAGGCCTTGCTTCAGGCAGCTTCCCAGCCGCTGCCGCCGTCGTCGCGACGCTCGCGGGGAAGCCGGAAATACAGCTTGCGATCAGCGGCCTTGCGCGAGCCGTCGACCACGAATCCCAGGCGCTTGAGCGTCCGTTGCGAGGCGACGTTGGGCAGATCGGTGCTCGCCCGGATCTCGGTCAGATGCAGCGTGTCGAAGCCGTAGGCCACCATCGCCTCGGTCATTTCGCGCGCGTAGCCCCGCATCCACTGGTCCTCGGCCACGCCGTACAGCAACTCGAGCTCGTGCTCGTCGCGGAAGAAGCCGTAACCACAGAAGCCGACCAGCGTACCGTCGGCGTCACGGGCTCCCCACAGGCCATAGCCCTGCTGTTCGAACCACCAGGCGCTCTGCATCACCGTGTCGCGGGTCTGTTCGTGCGACAGCACGCGGTCGTCCCATAGGTAGCGGCGCACGCCGGCCCGCGTCCACAGGGCGTGGAGCGCCTCGATGTCCGGCTCGCGCAAGGGACGCAAATGCAGGCGCGCCGTGCGCAGCGCCGTCGGTCGCGCCGCCGCCGAGGCGGGCGGCGCGACCGGTTTCGCTGGCTTTCGCTTAAGCCACCGCACGCGCGGGAATGGCCGCCTTGGCGCGCTGCCTCGCCACGCGATTGAGGCCGGACAGGATCGCCTTGAGCGAGGCGGTGACGATGTTCGAATCGATGCCGACGCCGAAAACGGGCCGGCCTTCGCCGACCTTGAGCTCGATGTAGGTCACGGCCTTGGCATCGGCGCCCTTGGTGATCGCGTGCTCGTGATAGTCGACGACCGCGATGTTCTCACCGGCCACCTTGCTCAGTGCGCTGACGAACGCGTCGATCGGCCCGTTGCCGCGGCCGGCGAGCTTCTGCCGCGTGCCTTCGCGCGTCACCTCGGTCGTGAGTTCCACCTCGTTGCGCGTGGAGTCTTCCACCAGGAAATGGGCGACGTAGCCGTACGGCATGGCGGCCTGAAGGTACTCGCCGTCGAAGATGTTCCAGATGTCCTCGGCCCTGACTTCCTTGCCGGTAGCGTCCGTCACTTCCTGCACGACCTGGCTGAACTCGATCTGCAGGCGTCGCGGCATGTTGATGCCGTACTCGGCTTCGAGCAGGTACGCGATGCCGCCCTTGCCCGACTGCGAATTCACGCGGATCACGGCTTCGTAGGAGCGGCCGAGATCGAGCGGATCGATCGGGAGATAAGGCATCTCCCAGATGTCGCCGTCCTTGCGGGCGGCGAACGCCTTCTTGATGGCGTCCTGGTGCGAACCCGAGAACGAGGTGAACACGAGATCGCCGACATAGGGATGGCGCGGGTGGACCGGCAGCTGGTTGCAGAACTCCACGGCACGGCGCACTTCGTCGATGTCCGAGAAATCCAGGCCTGGATGCACGCCCTGCGAGTACAGGTTGAGCGCGATGTTCACGATGTCGACGTTACCCGTGCGCTCGCCGTTGCCGAACAGGCAGCCCTCGATGCGATCGCCGCCGGCCATCACCGCGAACTCGCCGGCCGCGGTGCCGGTGCCGCGATCGTTGTGCGGATGGATCGACAGGATGATGCCGTCGCGCCGTTCGAGGTTGCGGTGCATCCACTCGATCATGTCCGCGAAAATGTTGGGCGTGGAGTGCTCCACCGTGCTCGGCAGATTGATGATGCAGGGATTGTCCTTGCTCGACTGCCAGACCTCGGTCACCGCGTCGACGGTCTGCTTCGAGAATTCGAGCTCGGCGCCCGAGAACATCTCGGGCGAGAACTCGAACATCCACCGCGTGCCCTTCTGCTCGCGCGCGAGTTGCTGGATCAGGCGCGCGTGTTCCACCGAGAGCTGCTGGATGACTTCGGCCTTGCTCAGGTTGAACACGACGCGGCGCATCACCGGCGCGACCGCGTGGTAGTAGTGGACGATCGCGCTGCGCGCGCCCGCGAGCGCTTCGAACGTGCGACGGATCAGGGGCTCACGCGCCGGCGTGAGCACCTGGATCGTGACGTCCTTCGGAATGCGGTCTTCCTCGATCAGGCAGCGCACGAAATCGAAGTCGGTCTGCGAGGCGGACGGGAAGCCGACTTCGATCTCCTTGAATCCGATCCGGCACAGCATCTCGAACATGCGCAGCTTGCGCGTGCGATCCATCGGCTCGATCAAGGCCTGGTTGCCGTCGCGCAGATCGACGCTGCACCAGGTCGGCGGACGCGTGATGACCTGGTCGGGCCAGGTGCGATCCTTGAGGTTCACCGGCGCGAACGGCCGGTACTTGGTTTCGGGGTTCTTCAACATGCTCATGACGGAGTTCCTTGCCGGCGATGCCGGACGCGACGGCGACATTGTCGCGCACGTCGCCTGTGTTGGCGGCTTGTTTCTTGCGGGTGTTGTTTCACGGATTGAGGCCCCGTGTGGCCGATTTCGTTGGTCTGCCTTACGGCAGCAGCAGCGCGCGCAGGGCGAGGTTCAGGCGCGCCAGCTCGATCGCGCGAAGAGCGCGAGTCGAAGCGAAGCGAGGGGCAGAAGCACTGAACATGCGGGAAGTGTAACCAGCGAAGCGCTTCCGGAAAACCCCTCCGGTCCGCTCTCGCGGACCGGCCGGCACCGCGAAGCTCAGGCCGCGGGCGACTCGACCGGCTTGCGGGCGCGGCGTACCAGGCTCGCCACTGGCCCCGACAGCACGTAGCCGAAGGCCGCCAGGAACAGCACGCGCGGCGGGTCGAGCGTCGCCAGCAGGATCACGCCCACGACGGCAGCGAAGGACAGGAAGCGCACCGGTCCGCCTTCGAGCTTCTTGAAGCTGTTGTAGCGGATGCTGGTGACCATCGACAGCGCGGTCAGCAAGGTCAGCGGCGCGGCCACGATCAGCACGTCCGCGCCTTCGAACGGCACTCGGCCGGCGATCCAGACGAACAGCGACTTGCTGTCGTCCACGCAGCTCCAGACGAAGAACGTCACGACGCCGGCCGCCGTCGGACTCGGCACGCCGTAGAAATCCTTGTTGCTGCTGGCGATGGCGGCCAGCACGTTGAAGCGCGCCAGCCGCAGCGCCGCGCAGGCGCAGTAGGTGAACGCGATGACCCAGCCGACCTTGCCGCCGAACCAGGGGTAGTCGGCGAAGTAGCGCAGGCTGAACGCGTAGACGACGATCGCCGGCGCCACGCCGAACGCGACCATGTCGCACAGAGAGTCGTATTCCTTGCCGAAGTCGGTGGCCGTACCGGTGAGCCGCGCGATGCGGCCGTCCAGACCGTCGGCCAGCATCGCCACCAGGATGCCCACGCAGGCCGCCTCGAAGTGGCCGTTCATCGCCATCACGATGGCGTAGAAACCGCCGAACAGGGTGGCGGTCGTGAACAGGTTGGGCAGGATGTAGATGCCCTTGCGCCGAGCCGGAGATGCGGGTTTATCGTCCATGCTCGGTCTCGGTCTTCGACTCAGGTCTTGCGCAGCATCGTGGCCAGCAGCGTCTCTCCCGATCTTACGCGCTGGCCGAGTTGCACTTCCACGCGCCAGCCCATCGGCACGATCACTTCGATCTCGCGCGCCAGGCGACGCAGACCGCAACGGCGTCCCTGCCCGACCCGCTCGCCCACGCCGAGCATGACCGGACGTGCGCCGAGCAAGCTGCCCCGGCCTACCCGCACGAGCAGATCCTGGCCGTCTTCGGTACGGATACGCGAGACGGGAGCACCGCCGCCGCGCGATACCGGCATCACGTCGCCGGAGATCGGGGCACGAAGGCAGTAACCGCCCCACAGCGAGGTACGGATGACGATGCGGATCGCCTCGCGATTGAGCACCGGGTCGTGGCACTCGCGCCGATGGATCACGGTGCCGTCGACCGGTGCGAGCGCACCCCTCGGTTTGCACGACACGCCGTGCCGCGGGTCGGCGTAGAAACCGGCCGCGGCGGGCAGCGCCGCCGCCAGCATCGCCGGGACCACCACCGCACCGCCCAGGCTCATCAGCGCGGCCACACCCCCCAACGCACCGATCACGCCCCAGCCTTCGGGGACGATGGTCAGCAGCGGTTCGTAGGGTCGAAGCATCAGGTGATCTTCAGTTTCCGGTCCCGGCAGCACGCAAGGGGCGCGCCCGGGAACCAGAAGACCGCGTCACGAGCCGATCTTCAGGGCGATCAGTTCTTCGACTTGTCGACCAGCTTGTTCTTGCCGATCCAGGGCATCATCGCGCGCAGCTGTCCGCCGACGACTTCGATCGGGTGCGCGGCGTTGAGGCGGCGCATCGCGGTCATCT
>CAZXXM010000281.1:0-4903 GCA_964644715.1 uncultured Salinisphaerales bacterium | reverse complement strand
GGCTCGATCCGCATTCCAGCCTCCTGCAACGGACTGGTGGGTCTCAAGCCTTCGCGTGGCCTGATTCCGTTCGGCCCGGCCCGCGGCGAATCCTGGTGGGGCTTCGCCATCGAGCACGTGCTGTCGCGCAGCGTGCGCGATACCGCGGCCGCGCTCGACGCCACCGCCGGTCCCGATGCCGGCTGTCCCTATTTCATCTCACCCGACTCCAGCTACCTGAAAGCGCTGCACGCCCCGGCACAGAAGCGCTTGCGCATCGCGTTCACCGCTAGGCCATTGGTCGGCCGCGCGATGGATCCGGAATGTGTCGCGGGACTCGCTCGCACCGTGTCCCTGCTGCAGGAACTCGGGCACGAGGTGATCGAAGCCGCGCCGCCGGTATCGCGCGACGAATTCATGCAGGCCTTCGTCACGATGCTGGCCGGCGAAACGGCGTCCACGCTCACCTCGGCTTCCCGCGACCTGAAACGCGCGATCGATCCCAGGCAGTTCGAACCCGCAACGCTCGCCCTCGCCCGCCTCGGCCGGGCCATCAGTGCCGAGTCGGTGTCGCTGGCGCGCCAGTACGTCGGCCGGCTCACGCGCACGATCGGCCACTGGTTCGCCGACTACGACGTGCTGTTGACCCCCACGCTCGGGCGTACGCCTTTTCCGATCGGGACGCTGCAACCGACCAGGGTCGAGGCCGCGCAGCTCGCGCTGCTCAACACCTTGCCGATCGCAGGCCTGATGAAGGCCGGCCCGCTGCTGGTCAAGTTCGCCGAGAAAACCTTCGACTGGATTCCGAACACGCCGGTGTTCAATGCCACCGGTCAGCCGTCGATCTCGCTGCCGCTGCACTGGAGTTCCGACGGCCTGCCGGTCGGCATGATGTTCACGGCACCGATCGGATGCGATGCGCGCCTGCTGCAGCTGTCCGCGCAGCTCGAGCAAGCGCGGCCGTGGTTCGGAAAAGTGGCGCCGCTCTGATGCGGCCCTAACCCGGACGAAGTCCGGGGGCACCTCTCTCCGGATGGCGCAGCCCCGGACTTCGTCCGGGCTATGAGCCTTACTGTGCGGTGATTCCCGCCCGGCTGCCGCGCAGCACGAACTTCTGGATCTTGCCGGTCGCGGTCTTCGGCAATTCCTTGACGAAGTGGAACGCCGTCGGGACCTTGAAGTGCGCGAGGTTCTCGCGGCAGAAGGCCTTGAGCTCCTCGGGCGTCGCCGTCTTGCCGGCATGCGTGACGATGAACGCGTTCGGCGATTCGCCCCACTTTTCGTGCGGCATGCCGACGACGGCCACTTCGAGCACGGCCGGATGCCGCAGCAGCGCGCCCTCGACCTCGATCGAGGAGATGTTCTCGCCGCCCGAGATGATCACGTCCTTGAAGCGGTCGCGGATCTCGATGTAGCCGTCCGGATACACGATGGCGGCATCACCCGAGTGGAACCAGCCGCCGGCGAAGGCCTTCGCCGTCGCCTCCGGATCGTTGTAATAGCCCTTCATGACGACGTTGCCGCGTGCCACGATCTCGCCGAGCGTGGCGCCGTCGTGGGGCACCGGCTTCATCTCTTCATCGACGACGTCGAGCTCGCCCGAGGTGATCAGTTCCACGCCCTGGCGTGCCTTGATCTTCGCGCGCTCGCCGGCCGACAGCTCGCCATGCGCCGGCAGCGGCTCGCAGATCGAGATGAACGGCGCGGTCTCGGTCAGACCGTAGACCTGCGTGATCTCCCAGCCCAGCTAGCCTTCCATGCGCTCGATCGTGGCCGCAGCCGGCGGCGCGCCGGCAGTGAACACCTTCACCCCTCGGCGCACGGCCTTGCGCTTCTCTTCGGGGCCGTTGGCGATGGCGATCAGCACCGTCGGCGCAGCGCAGAGGTGCGTGACCTTTTCGCCGTTGATCGCCTCGTAGATCAGCGCGGCCTCGACCTTGGGCAGGCAGATGTGCGCACCGCCCACGGCGGTCACCGTCCACGTGAACGTCCAGCCGTTGGCGTGGAACATCGGCAGCGTCCACAGATAGCGGTCGGACGGCACCATGTTCCAGTGCACCAGCACGCCGACCGAGTTGGTCCAGGCATTGCGGTGCGTGATCATCACGCCCTTGGGGCGCGAGGTCGTGCCACTCGTGTAGTTGATCGTCAGCAGGTCGGTTTCGGCCAGCTCGTGCTTCGGAAAATCCGGCGAAGCGGCGGCCAGCAGCGCCTCGTAGTCCAGCCAGCCCTCCTTCTTGCCGCCGATGCCGACGAAATGCTCGACCGTCTTCATCTGGCTGCGCACGCTGTCGACCAGCGCGAAATAGTCCGGATGCACGCACAGCACCTTCGAGCCGCTGTGATTGGCGAGATAGATGAAGTCGTCCGCCGTCAGGCGATAGTTCATCGGCACCAGCACGGCGCCCAGCTGCGGCACCGCGTAGTACTGCTCGAGATGCTCGTGCGTGTTGGGCGCGATGGTGCCGACGCGATCACCCGGCTTGACGCCCAGCTTGGACAGCGCGGTCGACCAGCGATCGCAGCGTTCGCCGAACTGCGTGTACGTCAGACGCAGTGCGCCATCCACCACCGCCTCGCGCTGCGGATGCAGCTTGCGGGCGCGGCGAAAGAACTCCAGCGGGCTCAGGATCGTTTCCATCTTGCGGTCTCCTCCGCGATTTCATGTTCGGCTGCCTTCGGACGGCAGCTCGAGTCAGCGTAGAGACGGCGGACAGCCTTATCAACTACCCGGACGAGCAGGAATTTTTGCGTTGTGCACTCGATCAGGCGCCGCTGCGCAGCAGATGCTTGCGCACCTTGCCGGTCGGCGTTCGCGGCAAGGTGGCGACCCAGGTGAAGGTGCTGGGCACCTTGAACGGCGCCAATTGCTCGCGAGCGAACGCGCGCATCTCGTCTTCGCCGGGCTGGGCACCGTCGTCCTGCGGAACGAGGAAGGCGTGCGCGGATTCGCCGAGCTGTGCATGCGGCTTGCCGACGACCGCCGCCTCGCGGACGGCCGGGTGCCGCGACAAGGCCTCTTCGACCTCGATCGTGGAGATCAGCTCGTCCCCGCTGATGACGATGTCCTTGAAGCGGTCGCGGATCTCGATGGTGCCGTCCGGATGCATCACGGCCGCATCGCCGGTATGGAACCAGCCGCCGGCGAACGCGCGCGCGCTGGCCTCCGGCTCGCGGTAATAGCCGCGCATGACGATGCCGCCGCGCACGACGATCTCGCCCAGGGTCGCACCGTCCCACGGCACCTCCTGGCCTTCCTCGTCCATCACGCGGATCTCGCCGGACGTGATCAGTTCGGTGCCTTGCCGCAGCTTCACGTGGGCACGCTGCGCCAGCGGCAGGTTCACGTCGGCCGGCGACAGTTCTCGGACCGCGATGAACGGCGAGGTCTCGGTCAGGCCGTAGGCATGCGTGACCTCCCAGCCGAGCCGATGCTCGATGCGCTCGATCGTGGCCGCATTGGGCGACGCGCCGGCCGTCAGCACGCGCACGTTCTTCGGCAATTGACGGCGTCGCGCTTCGGGCACGTTCGCCATCGCGATCAGCGCCGTCTTGCCGGCGCTCATCATCGTGACGTGCTCGCGGCGGGTCAGGTCGCAGAGATACGCCGTGCTGGTGTCGCGCGTGCACACGTGCGTGGCGCCGGCTGCGGTGACCGTCCACACGAAGCCCCAGCCGTTGGCATGGAACAGCGACATCAGCCAGAGATAGCGATCCTCCGCCGTCATCGGCCAGTGCAGCAGGCTTCCGACGGAATTCAGCCAGATGTTGCGATGCGTGAGCATCGCGCCGCGTGGCTGCACCGTCGTTCCGCTGGTGTAGTTGATCGAGATCAGGTCGTCCTCGGCGATCTCCACCACCGGCACGCTGCCCGGGTTCTGCTCCAGCAGCGTCTCGTAGTCCAGCCAGCCCGGTGGCGGTACCCCGTCGAAGGCCACGAAATGGCGGACTTCGCCGAGCAGGCCGCGCACGCTCTCGATCAACTCGACGTACTCGCGGCTCACGCACACCATGGTGGCGCCGCAGTGGCCGATCAGCGCCGCGAAATCGTCCGCGGTCAGCCCCGCGTGGATCGGCACGATCACCGCCCCGAT
Organism: uncultured Salinisphaerales bacterium; assembly: GCA_964644715.1. Lineage (GTDB taxonomy): Bacteria > Pseudomonadota > Gammaproteobacteria > Nevskiales > Nevskiaceae > Panacagrimonas. Next base: position 830 of record CAZXXM010000281.1, on the reverse strand, counting down.
CTGTGGCACCGCGAAGAACTGTTCGATGTGGGCGTGCGTGCTCGGTGCCACCGTCGCGACGCGATCGCCCTGCCCGACGCCCAGCGAGGTCCAGGCCGCCGACGCGCGATCGCAGCGGTCGAAGAACTGTGCGTAGGTGAAACGGCGATCGCCGTCGACGATGGCCTCGCGTTGCGCATGGATGCGCCGGGTGCGCCGCGCGAAAGCCAGCGGCGATTGCGCGATCTCGATGCGCGCGCGCTGCTCTTCCACCCGCGGCGCCGGAGCGGGCGGCGTTTCGGTCCGGCGCTCGCCGGACAACGCGACGGCGTGCGTGCGGCCGACCGCACCCAGCTTCCCGTAGATGTTCTTGAGGTGGTACTTGACCGTCTGCTCGGAGATCGCGATCGCGCGCGCGATCTGCTTGTTGGACAAGCCCGAGCGCAGCAATTCGAGGACGCGCGATTCGCGCGGGGTCAGCGGTTCGTTGGAGGTCTGCGCCATGAGGCCGTCAGCATGCAGCAGGTCCCGCAAAAGGACGAGCGGTCATCGAGGCCGGGACCGCCCGGCGTCGAAAGAAGGGCGCGAGGCTCAGGCCTTGCGCGGATCGAAACCCTCGAACAGCCGGGCCAGCGCCTCATAGGCACCGCGCTCGGTGTCGTCGCTCGGAACTGGCGTGACGATGCGCAGGCTGACCGTCTGGTCGCCGGGCGTCGCGCCCGGCAGGCCGCGACCCTTGAGCCGCAGCTTCTTGCCCGACTGGGTGCCGGCCGGCACGTTGAGTTCCACGACGCCGCCCAAGGTCGGCACCGGGATCTTCGCGCCCAATGCCGCTTCCCAGGGCGCGAGAT
>CAZXXM010000280.1:0-4961 GCA_964644715.1 uncultured Salinisphaerales bacterium | reverse complement strand
ACTCGACGCGCTGGCCGAGTCGGGACCGGGATCGCTCGCACAGCTCGCCGACGGCCTCGATCCTGCCCAGGGCCTGGCGATCGTCACCGAGGGCCTGCTCAATTACTTCCCGACCGACGCGGTGCGCGGCATGTGGCAGCGCTTCGCCACGACCTTGCGGCGATTTCCATCGGGCCTGTATCTGTCGGACCTGCACCTGGCCGCCGACAATCGCGGCGCCGCCGTATCGGTCTTCATGAACCTGCTGTCCACCTTCGTGCGCGGCCGCGTGCATCTGCATTTCGATTCGGCGCAGGCGGTATCGGATGCGCTGACCGGTGCCGGCTTCGAGCGCGGCAGCGCCGAGATTCCAGAAGCCGTGCGTTCGGTCGACGGCAACCTGGATCGTCGAGGTGCGAGGATGGTGCGGGTGGTACGGGCCGAGACGTCCCCGTAACCGTAGCCCGGACGAAGTCCAGGGTTGCGCTTCGTTGACCGAGTGACACCCCGGACTTCGTCCGGGCTACGGTCGTGGCTTCGCGCGCAGGCCGTCGAACATCATCCGGATGAACAGGGCCGCGAGGTCCGAACTGCTCATCGAACCTTCCGGCGAATACCAGCGCGGCAGCCAGTTCAGCGCGCCCATCAGGAAGAACTCGGCGACCTTGGGATCGACGTCGACGATGCTGCCGTCGGCAATCCCCTCCTCGATGAATTTCTGCACCAGTGCATCGACGACGCGCGAGCGCTTGCGCGTCTCGGCCTGCTGCTCCTCGCTGAGCACCGACATGTCGGCCAGCAGCCACGATGATCCGCCGCGCCCCGCCAGCGTGCCGAACTGCAGGTGCAGGTAACGCTCGAGCTTCTGCAGGCCGCTGCCGCCCGCCTCGCGCGCCTTCTGCGCCATGCGCTCGCCATCGGCGATCGATTCGAGAATGCACTCGTAGGCCAGCGCGGTCTTGCTGTCGTAGTAGTGATACAGCGTGCCCTTGGTCAAACCGACCTCGGTGGCGATCGCTTCCATCGACGTGGCGTGATAGCCGAGCCGGTTGAACAGGTGGATTGCGATCTGCACGAGTGCCTGACGGCGCTTCTGGTACTGGTCGTCGCGGTCGAAGGCCGGATGCATCGACGGCCGTGCGAGCGAACGCGCCTTGGCCTGCTTGGCCGCGGCACTGCCGCGCTTGCGAGGGGGCGTGGTCGCCATCAGTGGATCGCCGCGAACATGATCTTGTCCTCGGTGGCGTCGGCGGCCGAGAACTCCTCGACGATACGGCCCTGGCGCGCCACCAGGATGCGGTCGGACACCGCCATCACCTCGGGCAGATAGGAAGAGATCACCACCACCGCCTTGCCCTCGTCGGCGAGCCGGCGGATGGCTTGGTGAATCTCCGGGATGGCGCCGACGTCGACACCGCGCGTGGGCTCGTCGAAGAACACCACCGAAGGTTCCTGGATCAGCGATTTTCCAACGACGACCTTCTGCTGGTTGCCGCCGGACAGCTCGATGATCTTCGCGTTGGCCGACACGCTGCGTACCTTGAGCTTCTCGGCCAGCGCGCCGGCGAGTTCGCGGCGCTGGCGACGAGACAGGAACGCGCGGAATCCGCGTTTCGTCGAAAGGTGACCGAGATGGATGTTCTCGTCGACGGTCATGGTTTCGAAGAAGCCGTTGAGCTTGCGGTCCTCGGTGATGTAGACGATGCCGTCGTCGATCGCCTGCTTCGGAACGTCGTAGCGCACCGGCCGGCCGCGCAGCATCACGTTGCCGCCGCCAATGAGATTCCGCTTCAGGGCACCGGCGACGATCTTGGCCGTCTCCGTGCGCCCCGATCCGATCAGGCCGGCGATGCCGACGACTTCGCCGGCGTACAGGGTGAAGGACATGTTCTTGACGATGTTTCCCATCGTCAGATTCTCGACCACCAGCACCTTCTCGCGCCTGGTGCCGGCGTCGCCGCCCTCACGACGCCCGTAGTGTGTGGCCTGCACGTCGCGGCCGACCATGTGCCGCACCAGGTCCTCGCGCGTCAGCGACTTGGCGTCCTGCGTGACCACATGACGGCCGTCGCGCAGCACGGTGATGCGGTCGGCCAGCTCCAGCGCCTCTTCGAGCGCGTGGCTGATGAAGACGATGCCCAGGCCTTTGGCCTTCAGATCGTGCAGCAGGTGGAAGAAGTGCAGCTTCTCCTCCGGCGTCAGGCTCGCGGTGGGCTCGTCGAAAATGATGACGCGTGCCTCGTGGTAGGCGGCGCGCGCGATCTCGACCATCTGCCGGTGCGCGGTGCCGAGCGTGGCGACCAGCGCCGTCGGATCCACGTGGAAGTTCAGCGACTGCAGCTGCTGCTGGGCCTTGATGTTCAGCGGGCGCAGGCGCGTCAGCAGCTTCTCGCGGCCGAGCTCGAGGTTCTGCGCGACCGTCATCGACGGCACCAGGCTGGTTTCCTGATAGACCATGCAGACGCCGGCCTTCAATGCGTCGCCGGGCCGCAGGAAGTTCACCGGCCGGCCGTCGACGAGCATGCGTCCGCCACTGAGGCGGATCGCGCCGGCGATGGACTTGCACAAGGTCGACTTGCCAGCACCGTTCTCGCCGAGCAGCGCGTGGATCTCGCCAGCGCGCACGTCGAAGCTGACGTCCTGCAAGGCGTGCACGCCGGCGTACACCTTGCTGCCGTTCTCGACGCGCAGGATCACGCTGCCGTCCGGGGGTGTCGCCGACGCGTTCATCGCGCCACCTCCACCGCGCAGTCGAGCAGCCGTCCGCTGCCCTTCGACACGGCGATCAGACGATCGCCACGACGCAATGCGGCGGTGATGCCGTGGTGCGTGCCGCCGGCGCGGCTGTGCAGGCTGTCGACGATCTCGCCATCGCCGGCCAGGCGCAGGACCAGGCCGTAGGAGCGCGGAGGCGCCCAGGGCTTGACGATGCCGAGCTTCTTGATCGCCCCGCCCTGCAGCGGTTCGAGGTAGTGACCGGTCGCGCGCAGGCTCGGCGCGATCCAGTAGCGCGGATCGACCGTCGCGAGCATTGCCTTGCGATAAGCGCTTTCGCGCAGCACGAATTCGAGCAGTTGGGTACGCACCGCGAGCAGGCTCAGCCAGGCACCGCCGTCGGCATCCGAAGACAACCTCGCCGGATAGCCGGGCAGATGATGCAGGATCTCGTTCGCGGCACCGCCCGCCAGCGGGAGTGCCTGCACGCGGTGACGCCAGGCCTCGCTGACCCACAGCGAAGTCCCGCGGACCAGCAGGCCCGCGGGCCAGGCAAGACCCGACGCGAACGTCGTGGCAGACGACAGGTCGGGGCTTGCGATCACCACGCGACCCTGCACACGGCGTTCGAGCAGATCGCGCGCCCAATGATCCGGCGGATTGGCGGAGCTTCCTTCGGCGATCGCCACGCGGCCGTCGGGCAGCACCGTCATCGCGGTCACGCAGCGCAGCGGCTGTCCTTCGACCTGCTCCAGCCGCGCGCCGATGCGACCCTGTTCGATGCGGACGACGCCGATGCCGGCGATGCCGGCGTACACCGCGTCGCCGACGGCAGCGAGCGCGCCGACCGCGCCCGGACACTCGCACCAGGTCGTGCGCTCTGCCGGAGCCTCGCTGGAAAATCGAAGAATGCGGTGGCCCGCCGACACGCGCATCGAGCCATCGTCCAGCGCGATCAGATCGTCGCAATCCGGCAACTCGTCGCCGATGGGAATCGCGTCGTCGAGCCGCCGGTTGGGCTTCAGCGGGCCGTCCATCATCGGCAACGCCACCGCCTCGCTCCCCGGCCAGAGCGCTTCCTTGATGCGGGAGAAGAACGTGTCGAGCATCAGCGCTTCCCTCCCCAATAGGCGTCGTAGCCGGTCCAGGTCTGATCGGCGTCAGGCAACCGCACGCGGCCGATGCGGTTGTTCTCCAGACCTCCGATGTAGAGCCAGCCCTTGTGCTCGCGCATCGACGTCACCGTGGCGTGCTTGGTGCCGCCCGGATCCCACATCGATTCCAGCGCGCGACCGCTCTCGTCGAACTTCACGATGCAGCCGTTGTTGATGCCCGGATACACCCACTCGTCCGGCGGAATCTGCTTGATCATCCGCTCGCGTACGTCGGGATGACGCATCATCAGGTCGAAGGTCGGCGAACGGATACCGACCATCGCGAGCCAGTAGCCGCCGTCCGACGATCGATTGAGGTTGTCCGGATAGCCCGGAAGATTGTCGGCGAACACCTCGGTCTGGCCGGCCTTCGGGCCTTCGATCCAGTGGCGATAGATGCGGCACAGCCAGCTCGAGCAGAACAGCACCGAGCGGCCGTCGTGCGCCACGCACACGCCGTTCGGGAACACGGCGTCCTTGATGACGGTGCGCGTCTTGTTGGTCTTCGGATCCCAGGCGATCAGGCGTCCGTTTGCGCGGCCCTCGATGCCGTCGAGGAACCAGGAGTGCATCTCGTAGCGGATCGTCGCCTCGCTGAACCAGACCGTGCCGTCCGGTGCGATGTCGCAGTCGTCGGCCAGCCGCAGGCGTGAGTCGTCGTTGAGCTTCGACCACGAGCGCTGCGTCTGGTCGGTGCACTTGTAGATCTTGCCGGCCGGCGTGACGCCGTAAAGGCCCATGCCGCCGACACAGACGATCAGGTTCTCGTCGCGATCGAAGGCCATCCCCAGCGGGCGGCCGCCGATGCGCGCGAACACCTCGCGATGCTCGAAATTCGGACCCGAGAAACGCAGGATCCAGCCCTCGCGCACGCCGCAGTACAGGCGGTCCTGCCGGTCGAGGATGATGTCCTCGGGCCCCTGCACCTGGTTCAGGCCAATTTCGTCCGAGGCCTGCAGGCGCGTGTTCTCCGCGAATGCCGTGCCGCTGTCCGCTTCGATCGACGGCGCAGGCGGCAGCTCGACCATCGTCGGATTCACGTAGATCTTCTGGATCGCCTTGCCGCGATTTTTCGCCCACTTCACGTCGATGCCGACGGCGATCAGCAGCACC
>CAZXXM010000279.1:3138-4970 GCA_964644715.1 uncultured Salinisphaerales bacterium | reverse complement strand
ATGGTCATCGCCGTGCCGACGGGCGTGAAGGTGTTCAACTGGATCGCGACGATGTGGCGCGGCTCGATGACCTTCGAGACGCCGATGCTGTTCGCGATCGCCTTCGTGTTCCTGTTTTCGATCGGCGGCTTCTCGGGCCTGATGCTCGCCATCGCCCCGGTCGACTTCCAGTACCACGACACCTACTTCGTCGTCGCGCACTTCCACTACGTGCTGGTGCCGGGCGCCGTGTTCTCGATCATCGCCGCCTGCTACTACTGGATCCCGAAGTGGACGGGCGTGATGTACAACGAGTTCTGGGGCAAGGTGCACTTCTGGCTCTCGGCCATCTTCATCAACGTCACCTTCTTCCCGCAGCACTTCTCGGGACTCGCGGGCATGCAGCGCCGCGTGCCGGATTACGCGGTGCAGTTCGTCGACTTCAACGTGATTTCGTCGATCGGCGCGTTCGTGTTCTTCATCGCGCAGTTCATCTTCATCTTCAACATGATCGCCTGCATGGCGCGCAAGGGTCAGAAGGCGACCGACCGCGTCTGGGAAGGCGCGCACGGACTGGAGTGGACGGTGGCCTCGCCGGCTCCGTACCACACCTTCGAGGATCCGCCGCACGTGGGCGACAGCGACCTGCAGGCCGTGCACGACTCCGGTGCCGGCTTCAACCATCACAAGCACTGAGACGCGAGTGGCGGACACGACGATGACGGCACCGGTGAACGGCCCCGCGCAGGACGACGCCAGCCGCAAGGCGCGCCGCACGGTGATGCTGGCGCTGGTGCACGTGGCGCTGGCGGTGGGAATCCTCGCGCTGTTCGTGTTCGTCCAGTCTCACAAGGGCTGATCGGCGATGAACGAGCCGAACGCGACGGCCAGCCAGGACAGCAAGCGCCATGGCTGGCGGCTGCTGGTCGTGGTGGTCGCGATGTTCGGCTTCGGTTTCGCGCTGGGTCCGATCTACGACGTGCTGTGCAGGGTCACCGGCATCAACGGCAAGACCTCCGGCATGGTCGCCGACGCCAATGCGCTGCCGGTGGTCGACGAATCCCGGCTGGTGACGGTGCTGTTCGTCACGACGGTGAACGGCGGCAAGCCCTGGGAATTCCGTCCCGAGCAATCGCAGGTCAAGGTGCACCCGGGCCAGCTGACCACGGTGAACTTCCACGCGAAGAACACCGAGGCCCACGACCTGATCGCCCAGGCGGTGCCGAACGTGGCCCCTTGGAATGCGGCCAAGCACCTGCACAAGACCGAGTGCTTCTGTTTCAGCAACCAGCCCTTCAAGGCCGGTGAGACAAAGGAGATGCCGGTGCGCTTCATGCTCGACCCCGCGCTGCCAGCGGACGTCGATACCGTGACGCTCTCCTACACCTTCTTCGATGTGAGCGAGTCGGCGCAACCTGCTGCGCCGCCCCGCAAAGAACCGACGCAGAGTTAAGTCATAGAGAGACTGGGAGACACCTGATGTCCAGCCATGCCGCACCCGTCGCAGCCGGTAGTCCGCCGAGCCGCTATTTCGTTCCGGATCCCAGTGTCTGGCCGTTCATCCTGACGGCGGCCCTGTTCACCGTGATCGTCGGTGTCTGGGGCTTCCTGGAGCACAAGCAGTTTCCGATCGCGATTCCGCTCTATGCGGGCGGCGCGCTGGCGATCTACATCATCTTCCGCTGGCTGCGTGGCGTGTCGCTCGAGTCGGAGCACGGCAAGTACAACCTGCGCGTCGATGGCACGTATCGCATGGCGATGGCGTGGTTCATCTTTTCGGAGGTGATGTTCTTCGCCGCCTTCTTCGGCGCCCTCTGGTACGCGCGCGAGCTGTCGATTCCCTGGCTGTCGGG
>CAZXXM010000279.1:0-3038 GCA_964644715.1 uncultured Salinisphaerales bacterium | reverse complement strand
GGCGTGGCCTGGTACTGGCACTTCGTCGACGTGGTATGGATCGGCCTGTTCGTCTTCGTGTACGTGCTCTGACGCCGGCACGCGATTGATGGGGATCGAAGAAGGCCCGGAAACGGGCCTTCTTCGTCTTCAGGGCCTTTTCCGAAGACGAGGCCTCAGTGACCGCCGACCTCGTGCGGCTTCAGCCAGCCCATGAAGAACGCGAAGATCAGCAGCACGATGAGCGCGACCTGGAGTCCGACGCGCCAGGACAGGGCCTTCACGGTGCGTTTGCTCGTGCTGGGATCCTTGACCAGGAACACGCCGCCGAAGATCAGCGCGACGACGATGCCGATGAGCAGGGAGACAATCAGCAGTTTGACGAGCATGGACGCTGTCGACGGGATGGCGGGGACGTGAATGGTAGCGCCGCCGCACTCCGGGCTGTTCCCGCGGTCTAGGCTCACGCCCGTGCCCATCGCCTTCAAACCGCCGCTGTGGTCCCTGCTGCCGACGGCGCTGGTTCTGGCGCTGTTCGTGACGCTCGGTAGCTGGCAGCTGAGTCGCGCCCACCAGAAGGAAGCGCTGCAGGCGGCGTTCGACGCGGCCGGCAGCGCAGCGGTGACGGTCTTGCCAGCCCGAATTCCGCCGGGCGATGCGCTGAGCACGCATCGCGTCCGTACCGAGGGGACGTTCGACGCCTCCCATCAGCTGCTTCTCGACAATCAGACACGCGCGCAAGTCCCGGGCTATCGGGTGTGGACGCCGCTACGGCGCGCCGACGGCAGCTGGCTGATTGTCGATCGCGGCTGGGTCGCGGCCGATCCGGACCGTGGCCGCCTGCCGTCGATCGACGTGGCGGGCGACGTGCGCGAGGTGAGCGGTTTCTGGCGTCCGCTGCCGGAGCCCGGCCTGCGGCTGGCGTCCGACCCCTGTGTCGCCAGCGGCTTCCCGAGAGTGGTCAGCTATCCGACGCGCGAGCAGCTGGCCTGCGTGCTCGGTGCCCCGGTGGCCGACGGCGTGATGCTGCTGGACGCCGCGCTTCCGGATGGCTACGTACGCGAGTGGACCCTGCCCAACCCCGTGCCGCCCGCGCGGCACTACGCGTACGCTGCACAGTGGTTCGCCTTTGCTGCCACCCTGCTGTTCCTGTTCATCAAGTACAGCCTCAAGCGCCTGCCGTGAATACCCCCGCCGCTACTCCCAACGTCCCGCGAGGCCGCACGCAGTTCCTGCTGCTGGCGACCCTGTTCTTCTTCCCGCTGCTGATCTCGTATGTCCTGTATTTCTGGTTCCCGGGCGTCCGCCCGAGCCACACCACCAACTACGGTCAGCTGATCAACCCCGCGCTGCCGGTCCCGCCGCTGAGCCTGGTCGACGGCAAGGGTGCGCCGTTCGGCGAGCCGGTGTTCGCGATCCGCTGGAGCTACGTCCTGCTGGCGGGCTCGGATTGCGACGAGCAATGCCAGCGCAACCTGGTGATGACGCGCCAGGTACGGCTGGCGATGAACGAGAAGCGCAGCCGGATCCAGCGCGTGCTCGTGCTGTCGGACGCGGCGGCCGTGGCCTCGGTCGAGGCCAGGCTCAAGCCGGAGCATCCGGAACTGCGCGTGGTCGCCGATACCGGTGAGCCCGGCAAGCGGCTGTCCGATTTCCTGCAGCCTGCCGGTGCCGCCGCCTACCTGCTCGATCCGCACGGCAACTGGCTGCTCGTGTATCCCGCCGGCGGCGACATGCAGACCGACTTCAAGGGCATGCAGAAAGACATCAAGAAGCTGCTGCGCCTGTCGCAGATCGGCTGAAGCCGCCCTCCGAATTTCTCCGGATCTTCATCGTGACCGCTTTCCGTTCGATCAATCTCGTCGCCCTGTTGCTGTGTTTCTGCGTGGTGGTGTTCGGCGCCTACGTGCGGCTGGCCGACGCCGGCCTCGGCTGCCCCGACTGGCCCGGCTGCTACGGGCACCTGGGCGTGCCCGAGGAACACCATGAAGTCACGGCGGCGGAGCAGAAATTCCCGGAGCGGCCGGTCGAGGCGCACAAGGCCTGGAAGGAGATGATCCACCGCTACCTGGCGTCGACCTTGGGCCTGCTGATCGTCGCGATGGCGCTGATCAGCCTGTTCGGCAATCGCGATGCGCGGCTGCCGCGCCGCCTCCCGTGGTTCCTCGTGGCGCTGGTGATCTTCCAGGGCATGCTCGGCATGTGGACCGTGACTTGGCAGCTCAAGCCGCTGGTGGTCACAGGCCACCTGTTCGGGGGCCTGTCGACCCTGTCGCTGCTGCTGTGGATGTGGCTGGGCGTCCGCAAATCGGGAAGCGAGGATCGGGAATCGGCACGACCTCTGCGCGAGTTCCGCAGCGAGCGCGAGGCAGCGTTCTCGTTTGCCGCCGACGCGGGCAAGCCGCCGGCGCAGACCAGCAGCATTCTCGGTGGCCTGCGCATCGCCGCGGTGGGCGCGCTGCTGGTGCTGGCCTGCCAGATCTTCCTCGGCGGCTGGACCAGCACGAACTACGCCGCGCTGGCCTGTCCCGATTTCCCGACCTGCCACGGAAAGTGGCTGCCCGAAACCGACGTGCAGGAAGCCTTCGTGCTGTGGCGCGGGCTGGGCATCAACTACGAATACGGCGTGCTCGACAACCGCGCGCGCGTCACGATCCACTTCTTCCATCGCATCGGTGCGATCGTCACCACGCTGGTGCTCGGCCTGCTCGCGATCGTCATGCTGCGCAGCCGCTCGCTGCCAGTGCGCCGCTTCGGCATCGTCGTGATCTGCGCGCTGGCGCTGCAGGTCGTCATCGGCATCACCACGGTGAAGCTGCAGCTGCCGCTGCTGCTGGCGGCCGCGCATAATGCCGGCGCCGCGCTGCTGGTGATCACGCTGGTGAGCCTGAATCACTTCCTGTGGACGCAAGACAAGAAGGAGACCGTGTCGTGAGTGCCACGCCCGCCGCCGTCGCCGGGCTCGAGCATCGCGGCCGCGCGCACGAGTATTACGAGCTCTGCAAGCCGCGCGTGGTGATGCTGATCGTGTTCACCGCGATCGTCGGCATGTTCCTCGC
>CAZXXM010000278.1:0-4972 GCA_964644715.1 uncultured Salinisphaerales bacterium | reverse complement strand
ACGCCGGAGCCGGAACATCTCGAGCCTGACCATCGGTAAGGGACCCGATCGGAGCGGTTACCCGCGGCCCACCAGCGGCATGCCGGTGGCGGCCACCGTCATGCTCAGCACGTTGGCGTCGAGCGGCAGTTGCGCCATGTACGGCACCGCGTCGGCCCCGTGCGTCACGTCGAAGCTCGGCTCCGCCCGACGACTGCCGTCGGCCTGCAGCGCCTCGCGTCCGAGCTTTCCCAGCAGTTCGGTCACGGTGATGCCGGAGCCGGCACCGGTGACGAGCGCGATTCGCGAAGAAGAAGTCACGGTGAGCCTGCCGGGATCGGAGCCGCGATCCTAACCGCGCATCGCGGCTCTGGCACCACGTTCGCGGCTAGGCGCTGTGCCCGCCGTCGACGCCGAGGATCTGCCCGTTCACGTAGGTCGCGCCGGGAGAGAGCAGGAAATCGAACACCGAGGCGATCTCCTCGGCCTGCCCCATGCGTCCCAGCGGCGTGTTGCCGACACAGGTGTCGAACACGTGCTTGGCCGGGCCGGTGAGCTTGTCGAGCAGTTCGCGCACAAGCCCCGCGTCGATGACGCCGGGCGCGATGCCGTTGCAGCGGATGTTGTGCGGCCCCATCTCGCGGGCGACCTGCTTGAGCAGCGCGGCCACGGCGGCCTTGGGGCCGCCGGACAGGCCGTCGAGATCCAGCGTGCGCAGCATCGCGGTCGTCAAGGTCAGCACGATCGCGCCGCCGCCGGTGGCCTTCATCGCCAGCGATCCATGCTTGAGGATGTTGAACGAGCCGAACACGTCGATCTCGTAGATGCGCTTGAAATCTTCTTCCCTGGCCTCGGTGATGGGACCCAGCGGCACCCAGGGTCCGGTCACCGACGCGATGCCGTCGAGGCCGCCCCAGCGCGACGCCGCGCCGTCGATGAAGCGCTTCACCGATTCGCTGTGCTGCATCTCCACCTGCGCGATCTCGGCCTTGCCGCCGGACGCCTTCACGTCCTCGGCGATCCGGCGCGCCTTGTCGGCATTGCTCGCATAACCGATGGTCACCGGCACGCGGGCGCCGATCCTTCGTGCAACGGCTTCGCCCAGCCCGCCGGTCGCGCCAAAGATCGCGATGCCCTTGCTCATGGTCCTGCTCCTTCGATCGTCGCAGATGACGCTGACGACGACCTGATACCGCGCGTGCGTGCCGACGTCTTGCGATATCTGGCTATCGGCTGCGACGTTGCGCCGCAGCGGCGGCCGTCTCAGTGAGTCGAAGCGTCCGCGCGGTACTCGGTCGGCGAACGACCCAGGGCGGCCTTGAACACGCGACTGAAATGCGCGAAGTCGTTGAAGCCGGCGCGCAGCGCGATCTCGCCGACACGCAGGTTTCGCAGCGCCGGATTTTCCAGATCGCGCCGGCAGCGTTCGACGCGCTGCTGCAGCAGGTAGCGTCCGAAGCTCGTGCCGTCGAGCTGAAACAGCCGGCTCAGATAGCGCACGCTCACGCCTGCCGATGCCGCGACGCGATGCAGGTCCAGCGCGGGGTCGGAAAGCCGCTCACGCACGTGCTGCTTGATGCGGGCGAGCAGCACGGCCTGCTGCGTGCCGGCGTCGGACTGGCCGCCCGCGGCTTCCGCGAGCACACCGGTGAACAGGTTCAAGGCGCTTTCGGCGATGGCGCGGCGCTGCACGTCGCCCAGTGATTCGGCGTGCGAAGCGCAAGACATCAGGAACTCGCCGGCGACACGAGCCAGCCCGCCGTGCGCGCCCTCGATCTTGCGGCCGAGCACGCACTCGGGCGAACCGAAGCGCTGTCGCAGGACGTCGTGCGGCACGTGCAGCACGATCTCCGTCACCGCGTCCTGGTACTCCACCGAGTACGGCTCGCAGTTGTCGAGCAGGATCAGGTCACCGGGCGACAGCACGTTCTCGATGTTGCGTTCACGTACACGCGCGTGGCCGGCAGCTTGGTAGCACAGGTAGAAGCGCGGCTTGCAGGCACGCGCGATGTCGGAGGCGCGCCGGTCGATGCGCTGCTGGCCGGCGTCGATGCGCGAGATCTCGGTCTGCGCGAACGCGTCCGTGGCGATGCTGCCGCGAAAGGCCTCGCCGATCGTCGACTCGCAGTGGGCCTGCACGAAAGTCTGCGACACCATCTCCTGCCAGAACGCGACGCGCTGGCGTGGAGCAACCGCTTCGGTCGTCAGTACCTGCAGCATGACCGGCCTCCTCTTTTCTCCTGGTCCGGCACTTCCTGCGGCGCCGGACGAGCCCGCATTGTGAGCCGGAAGGGTCAAACGCAGAAGCCCCGCCCGACGGCCCACCCAACGTGGCCCGTAGCCCGGACTGCGTCCGGGCTACCGGCTCATCGGCGCGCAGGGACAAGCAATCGTGCGTTTCCAGTCAAGCGGACGATCGGGCCGGCGCCGAATATCCCTCCACATCCCTGGACTGGACGGAGAATGAATATGGGCGTCAACGACGCAGTGGCAGCGGTCGACACCTCGAAGCACAAGGTTCACGGCGGCAATCAGAACGCCCCGGCGGATCAGTGGGTTCCGTTTGCCTGGAACGAGCCGCGCCTGGGCCCCCAGGTCCACGGCGAGATCACCATCGCACGCGCCTTCGGCGTGTCCGGATCGCTGAGCGCCGGCTTCTGGCGCACCGGTCCCACGTCCCCCGGCGCCTCGGCCGACGGCTCGCACCGCGTGGTCTACTCGGCCCCGCTGGGCGACGAGACGGCCGTGGTCCTCGACGGTTCGGCGACGCTGACCGTTGCCTCCACCGGCAAGAAGTACGAGGTCGGCCCCGGCTCGATCATCAGCAGCCCGAAGAATCTCGAGGTCGTCTGGGAGATCCGCTCGCCGGCGTTCAAGAAGTACTGGTGCATCTTCGACGGCAGCCAGGCCACGCCGAACCCGCCGACGGACCTGCTGATCGGCAACGTCAGCGACAACCCGCCGGAGTGGCAGGACTACCACTTCGACGAACCCAAGGAGGGACCGCAGGTAGCGGGCGAGCTGGTCTTCATCCGCTCGGGCGGATCCACCGGCACGCACATGACCGGTCTCTGGCGCGCCGGCAAGGGCATCGCCGCGACCAACCTCAAGCCCTGCGGCGAGATGATGACGCCCTACACCGGCGTGCTCGGCGACGAGACGATGTTCCTGCTCGAAGGCGAGGTCGAGATCATCGAGACGGTCAGCGGCAAGCGGCACTCGTTCCGCGCCGGCGACGTCGTCGGCCTGTCCTCGGGCATGCACATCACCTGGGTCTCGAAGGGACCTTTCGTGAAGAAGCTGTGGGTCATCACGCGCGACGTGCTGCCTAGCTGAACGCTTTTTTCTTCGGCAGCGGGTGCACGCAACGGCGCGTGCACCCGCTTTTTTTTGTTTCTTCGCCAATTTGCCAGGGCTTTACCGAAGGCGCAGATCCCATAAGGGCAAGCCGAATCGCATCTTCTGCGTCGTTGCGTTCAAAGACTTTTGGAGACGGCTCGCGCCTACTGCAAGCGGTCCTCCCACGCTGTTCGGCAAAGAACCTTTGGGGGGTGGTGCAAGGCCGTAGCCCGGACGCAGTCCGGGGTTGCGCTGTCCAGACGCGGGAACGCCGGACTGCGTCCGGGCTACGGGGACGCGTAGTAGCGATAGATCCCGTTGGTCCGCGCCACCACTTCGCCGTCAGCCGTGATCAGGGCCTGCACGAACAGCATCGTCCGCGTGGCCTTCACCAGGATCGTGTCGGCCTCGACCCAGCTGCCGGCCGGTGCCGCGGCAACGTAGTCGACGGTGATCGAGATCGTGGGCGTGTGCGGCTGCCGCAGTGCGATGCCGCGGACGACGGCGAGCACGAGCGTGTCGGCGAACGTCGCCATCGCGCCGCCGTGAAGGACGCCGACCGGATTCAGGTGCTGCGGCCCCATGCGAAAGCCGAGTTTCGACTCTGTCGAGTGACGATAGATCGGGCCGAAGCCTTCGTTGAATGGCGAATGCAGATCCAGCGCCTCGAAGCCGGCGGGAACGTCGGGCGTGACGGCGCGTCCGGACTCATTCATGACGCATCGCGAGCGCGGGTTTCGGGAGTGGCGTCGGGTACGCCGTAGAGAGCAGAAGCGGTCATGGGAATCCGGATCGAAAGAAGGATGGTTCGAGCATGCCCCATCCGGCACGGGCGGTCAGCGCAACGCTGAGCCGTACTCACGCGAATTCCAGATCCAGCATCGCGAACACACGACGCAGATCCAGGTGCCGTTCGACCGCATCGGCGAGCCGGTCGAGCGCAGCTTCGCGCTGCGCTCCGACATCCAGCGGCAGCGCATCGTCCAGGCCCGCCCAGCGCAGCAGCAGGTTCAGCGACTCCGGCGTATCGAACAGGCCGTGCAGATACGTACCCAGGATGCGATCGTCTGCGCAGCGTGCGCCGTCGGCCCGATCACCGAGGCGAATCAGCGAGCGGTCCAGCCCGGCACCGGTGCCGACACCGGCATGGATCTCGTAGCCGCGCACGGGCGCCTGCGTACCGCACAGCGACAGCCGGCCTTCGACGTTCCGAAGCTGCTTGTGCGGCGCCAGGCGCGTCCTCGTGTCCAGCCATCCGAACCCCACGCTCTCGCCGGGCTCGCCTTCGATGCCGTCCGGGTCCGCGATCGACGTGCCCAGCATCTGGAAGCCGCCGCAGATGCCGAGCAGCCGGCCGCCGTAGCGCAGGTGCCGCTCCAGGTAGGCCGTCCAGCCCTTGGCCCGCAGATGGGCGAGATCGGCCCGAACCGACTTCGAGCCCGGCAGGATCACCAGATCGGCGGGCGGCGGTGCATCGTCGGGACCGACGAAGCGCAGGTCGACCTGGGGATGCCGCGCCAGTGCATCGAAGTCCGTGTGATTGCTGATGCGCGGCAGCACCGGCACCACGACGCGAAGCGCCGCACCTGGCTTCGTAGCGCCGTCGGCGCGAATCGCATCCTCCGCGTCGAGATCGAGTCGCTGCAGGTAGTGC
>CAZXXM010000277.1:1873-5016 GCA_964644715.1 uncultured Salinisphaerales bacterium | reverse complement strand
GCGATCTTGCGGCCGAGCTTGAGCAGGCTGGCCTCGGCATGCACGTCGGCCGCGAGACCCTTGTTGACGAAGTTCAGATTGAGGTTCGACGTCACCGCCATCAGCTGCGGACCGGTATGCGAGAGCACCAGGGCGTACATCGCCAGGTCCGCGGTCGTGAACAGGGCGGGCCCTGAGATCACGTTGCCGGGTCGCAGCATCCACTTGCGGAACGGCATGTGCGCGCGCAGATAGCCGGGCCGCAATTCCTCGATCGCGAAGAACGGCTCGTCCGCCTTGAACCCCGCCGTGATCAGGCGAATGACCTCGGGCGCCTGCATGACCAGCTTCAGATCCATCCGAATCCCCGTGCCGCGTCGAAGAGCAGCTTGATCGAGAGTATGCCGAGGATCGCCTTGAACAGGCCGGCGAAGCGCTCCTCGCTGATGCGTCCGTTGAGATGCTTGCCGGTCCAGGTCCCTGCGACGACGGCCAGGCACAGCGGCACCAGCAAGGCCGGCCGCGCCATCGCGCTGTAGCCGACGAAGCCGTAGGCGATCACGCGCATCCCGTGTCCGATCACCTGCGTGAAAGCGAGCGTGGCGATGGTCGTTTCCTTGCGCCACTCCGGCCGCAGGAACAGCCGCCCGACGAAAAGGCCGGTCGCGCCCACGAACATGCCGATGCTGCCGTTGAGCAGGCCGGCCAGCACGAACGAGGGCCGCGGCGGCAGCGGCGCACCGCCGTCGCGAGTCGGCACCAGCGACGCCAGGATCAGGCCGGCCAGGATCAGGCGCACCACGTCCGCGTTCACGTCCTCGGCGAAGGGGGCCAGCAGGAACGTCGCCGGCACCAGCGCCAAGGTGAACCACGCGGCGCCATGCCACTGCACGTGCCTGACGTACGCGATCGTGCGCGAACTGTTGGAAACAAACTGCACCGCCGCGAACAGCGGCACCGCTTCCACCGGCGTCAGGCCCAGCGCGAAGAACACGCCGATCAGGATCGTGCCGCCCCCCATGCCGGCGAGACCGGACAGCGCGGAGGTCAGGAAGGCAAAAACGGTGAGCGTCAGCGAAAGGGAGTCCACGCCGCGATTATCACCGGCGCGCGACCGGACGTAGCCCGGACGTAGCCCGGGATTGCATCGATCAAAACGACGAAACCCCGGACTGCGTACGGGCTACAACACCAGGGTGGTCGCGAGGAGCAGCATCAGCCCCATACCGGCGATGTCCGTGCCCGTGGTCAGGAAGATGCTCGAAGCCGTCGCCGGATCGGCGCCGAAACGGCGCAGCGTGATCGGAACCAGCACGCCGAACATACCGGACATCATGCAGCTGCCGACCATCGCCAGCACGATCACGACCCCCAGCAGCAGCGCGTCCGCGTTGCCGCCGCGGCTCGCGGTCCACCACATCGCCAGACCGGCGACGACGCCGGTGAGCAGGCCGTTCATCGCACCCAGCATGACTTCCTTTCGCACCAGCCCGGCGACCGAGAATTTCTCCATGTCGCCGAGCGTGATGCCGCGCAGCGTGATCGCGAGCGCCTGGCAACCAGTGTTGCCGCTCTGGCCCGCGAGAATCGGCAGGAACGCGGCCAGCGCGACGATCTGCGAGATCGTGCCTTCGAACAGGCTCACGACGAAGCCGGCGACGAAGGCCGTCAGCAGGTTCACCTGCAGCCAGGGGTGCCGCATCCGGAACGCGTTCCAGAACGACGTGGCGAGCCGCTCCTCCTTGTCGACACCGACCATCTGGCCGGACTGGGCGCTGATTTCCACGGCCTGCCGCTCGAACAGGCGCCAGCCGCGGATCACGCCGACGACGTGCTGCTCGCCGTCCACGACCGGGTAGACCGGGTAGTGGCGGTGCAGCGCGGCCTTGATCGCCTCGGTCACTTCCATGTCGACCGGAATCGCGAACGGATCGGGCAGCATCACCTCGGCCAGGGTCTCGTCGGGCTCGGCGAGCAGCAGGTCGCGAAAGACGATCATGCCGATCAGCCGGTCGTCGACGCCGGTGACGTACAGGTAGGTGATCTGCTGCGGTGTCGCATGGGCACGCAGGAACGCGATGGCGTCGGTCACCGTCGTCGCCGCCGGCAGCAGCGCCAGCGCCGGTTCCATCATCTCGTGAACGGTGCCTTCGATCTCTTCCGCCATCTCCTCGGCCGCCTGCCGGCGCAGTTCGGGTGGCAGGTGCGCCTGGATGCGGTCCGCCAGATCCTGCGGCAGGTCGGCCAGCACCTCGCCGACGCGCTCGGGCGGTTCGCGGCTCAGCAGCTGAGCGGCGTCGAGCGGGACACGGCCGCGGACGGCGCGGACCAGCCTCGCCAGATCGGCCTGATCGGATGAATGACTCATCGGGGTTCCAGTGGGGCGCGCGAAAGCGAACGCCGATCATGGTCGCCCAGGGGCGCGAGTGACAAGCCAGATGCGCCGCCTGCCCACTCCGCCGTCGATGTTCGCCGCGGTCGTTCGCGCCTTCGCCTCGCACGAACGCCCAGGCGCGCGGCACACTCGATACCGCGGCCGGAGAACGCCATGAAACTTTTTGCGATGACGGGGTCGGGGAATTGCTGGAAAGCCGCGACGCTGATGGAGCAGCTCGGCATCGCGTTCCAGTGGATCGAGGTCGACGTGGTCGGTGGCGCGACGCGCGAGCCCGCGTTCCTGGCGCGCAACCCGAACGGCAAGGTCCCGCTGCTGGAGATCCGGCCCGGCCAGTACCTCGCAGAATCCAACGCGATGCTCTGTTATCTCGCCGAAGGTTCGCCGCTGCTCCCGAACGAGCGATACGCGCGCGCCAAGGTGCTGGAGTGGCTGTTCTTCGAGCAGTACTCGCACGAGCCCTACATCGCCACCGTGCGTTTCTGGGTGAAGTTCCTGGGCAAGCAGGACGAATGGAAGGAGAAGATCGCGACGGCGATGGCGCGCGGCCACGCGGCGCTGGGCGTCATGGAGCGGCAGTTGCAGCACCAGCCGTTTCTCGCGGGCGATGCCTACACGATCGCGGACATCGCGCTGTTCGCCTACACGCACGTCGCCGACGAGGGCGGCTACGAGCTGGCGAAGTACCCGGGCGTGCGCGACTGGCTGGCGCGGGTCGCGGCGCAGCCGGGATTCCGTGCGATGCGGACGGATTGAGCGGCGCCCCGGA
>CAZXXM010000277.1:0-1773 GCA_964644715.1 uncultured Salinisphaerales bacterium | reverse complement strand
GTCGCGGCGCAGCCGGGATTCCGTGCGATGCGGACGGATTGAGCGGCGCCCCGGATCAGAACACCCGCATCGCCGCCCGCGCCGTCAGCGCGAACAGCACCAGCGACGACAACGCGAACAGCGCGAAGCGCGGCAGGATCTGGTTCACCAGCGACTGCCAGAGGCTGTGCACCACGCGCAGGCCGACGTAGGCCCAGGCCAGCGCCAGGCTCAGCCGCGAGGTGTCGCCGAGCACTGCCAGGCTGATCGCGACCGCATAGAACAGCTGCGGCTGTTCCAGCAGGTGGTTGTAGTTGTCGGCCTTCCAGCGGACCCGTGCCGGCAAGGTCGCCATCTGCTCGCCGCGAGGTGCGTTGCCGTCGAGCACCATCTGCGACGCCTTGATCGCCGGAATGCGCGTGACGTACATCCAGACCCACATCACGGCGCACCAGATCACCAGCGCGATCACGGGGGCGAGCAGCGGAAACTGGGGATTCATGGCGGACTCCGGGCCGGGAAGGTGCCGCATTCTGCGCCGCCCCGCGGCGGCGCATCGAGTCGCGCCTCACTCGATGCAGGGCACTCGATCGGCCAAGGCCCGGGCTTCAGCGTCTCGCCTGCAAGAGCTGCTCCACGGCGGCCGCGAAGGCCTCGACCTCCGGCTCGGGTCCCTTTCCGATCAGACGATGAGTCTCGCCCACCCACTCGCACAGCATCGTGCACGGCAGGCCATCGTTGTCCTGGCTCAACTCGAGCGTGAAATAGGCAAGACGCGCCGGCGTGGAATCACGCGGGGGATCGATCAGCACGGCCGCGACCATGTAGGCCTCGCACTTCATCCACGGCGCGGGCATGGTCAGGATCACCGTCGGACAACGGTCGAGCGTGAAGCGGCGATAGCGAACGTCCTCGAGGAGACTCTCCGCGGACGCCTGGACGTGCTCCTCGGCTTTCCTCCACATCCAGGCGAGATACTTGGGGGCCTCTTGCGCCGACCGGATGCCGCTCGGGGTGTCGTCGGTCGTCAGGATGCCGATGAAGAACAGCGGGTCCGACCGGAATGCCACGGCGATCATCTGGTGCGCGAAGCAGTAGTGATGCGGCCGTGTCTGATCGACGCGGATCGGCTGCGCGCGGGGCCGGAACCGGACTTCGCCCGCATCGAGACGAATGACCTGCGATTCGCCGCGAGCGGCGAACACCGTGGCGAAGCAGGCCACCCAAGGTTCGCCGCCATCCGTACTGGGTACCCGCACAATCTGCAGAACGACCGACTGCTGGTTCGCGGCCGGGTCCAGTACGGCGAGGCTGGCGCGAATGCAGGCCTGCTCAGCGCTCTCGCCGGGCCGTCGCGGTTCCTCCGAACAGAGGAGGACGAACTCGGGCGTCCCGGACCACGAACGGTTTTTCGTCCGATAAGCCCGCTCGGCCTGATCATGATCCCAACGCGGACCGTTCGATCCGAGCATGCACTGGATGCCCAGAGCGGAATCTCCGTTGCGGATCTCCTCCGACAGGGGACCACCGGCGGCGTCGGTGGGCGAGGGGGGCGCGTCATCCGCGTCCGGCTCGATATCCGAGGGTGCGGCTCCTCCCAATCTTTCCTTCACGGCGGCGACAAAAGCCGTGATGTCCGGCGCCGTACCGAATCCGAGCAGACGATGGCTCGTCCCCACCCATTCGCACAGCGCCGTGGATCGAGATCCGTAGAGGTTCTCGTGGTGTTCGAGGGTGTAGTAGCGCGCGCGTGCGGGCGTCGAATCGCCCGGTGATTCGATCAGGACCGCCGCC
>CAZXXM010000276.1:0-5028 GCA_964644715.1 uncultured Salinisphaerales bacterium | reverse complement strand
GTACCGGAGATGCCACCGGCGCTGGCCTGCGCACCGATCGCGGTGGCGTTGCCCGCGCTGGTCGTGAGCGGGTTCGCCCGCGCGCCGGCACCGATTGCGGTGGTGTTCATCGTCGATGCGGACGCCGATTGGCCGACGGCCGTGGTCGCCGTCGACGTCGCACTCGCCCCCTGTCCCAGTGCGCTGCTGCCGATGCCGCTGGCGGTCGCATTGCCGCCGGTGGCCGTCGCGTTGGCGCCGGTGGCACTCGCGCTGGCACCGGTCGCGGTCGCCACCGAGCCGGTCGCCCGTGCGGCCTGGCCCGTCGCGGTGCCGTTGGCGCCGGAAGCGACGGCCGACTGGCCGACCGCGGTGCTGAAGATGCCGCTGGCCACGGTGCGCGCGCCGCTGGCCGTCGACGAGGTGCCGCTGGCATTGGCGCCGGCACCGACGGCGAGCGCATCGCTGTTGCCCGCCGACGCGCTCGCGCCCAACGCCGTCGCCGCCGACCCGCTCGCCTGCGTGTTCTGGCCCAGCGCCACGGAAGATCCGCCGCTGGCCGTGCTGTCCTGTCCGACCGCGGTCGCGAACGCGCCGGACGAGGAGGCGCCCTGGCCGAGCGCCGTACTCGAGTTGCCATTGGCGCGCGCGAACTGCCCCAGCGCCGTGGCGTCGTCGGCACCGGCGCGTGCACGGCCACCGACCGCGGTCGCATTGAGCCCGACCGCCGTCGAGTCCGCGCCCAGCGCGGTGGTCTCCACGCCACGACTCAGAGAGCTGAATCCGATGGAGGTCGAAAGATTGCTCTGCGCCTGCGCGTCGGTTCCCAGCGCCGTGGCATTGTTGCTGAAGGTGCCGATGGCCCTCGCACCGTTGCCGATGGCGACGTCGTCCACGTGCGCGGTCACCGGGCCGACGTAGAGGCTGCCGCTGCCGACGCCGTAGATCGCGCCGTCGCCGATGGCGATGCCAGCCTGCGAGGCGGTTTCGCTACCGATGACGATCTTGCCGTTCTGCGCACTGATCAGGCCGTTGACGCTGATGTCGCCGACCACGCCGATGTCGCCGCCCACCGTGAGGTCTTCGATCACGCCCAGGGAATTCTGGAAGATCGAATCGCCGGTCACGTCGACACCACCGGCAGTGACCTGCACCGTGCCCGCGAACACCTGGTCGCAACTCGGCAGCGAGTCGGCGCGCGTCTGGATCACCGTGGCGGCGATCTGCTGGCTCAGGCCCGCGCCCTGCACCACCAGCCCACCGACGTTGAGGATGTTGGCGACGGTCTCCGCGACGGCCGGCCCTGCGGACGAAGGGTTGGCAGCCGCGACCTGGGAGACTTCGGTGGCGATCTCCGCGGCGTTGGCGACGGCCTCGGCCACCGTGGCCCCGATGCTCGTGCCCAGGCCCACGCCCTCGGTCACCAGGCCGGCGACGTTGAGATTGGTCTGGATGTTCTGCAGCTGCTGCGCGCACGTGGCGTTGTTGATGTCCCGGGTGAACGCATCGGTGCCGACGCCGGCACCGAACTGTCTCGTCGACAGGATCACCGCACCCGGCGTCGTCGGCACGGCGTTGGGCTGATACGTCCCGCCCGCAGGCGGCGTGTACGAGGCCGTGCGCGTCGCCTCGATGTCGCGGTTGATCTTCTCGATCTGGGCCAGGATGTCGGAAATGAAATCGGCCGAGGCCATCGAGGGCCACAGCAAGGGCAACGCCATCAACGCGGAGGCGACACCGCGCCACGTCCGCACGGGGCGCGGCAGGCCGCGCAGAATTCGAGCGTGCTTCATGTCAGTCTCCCTGTATCCCGGCCGCTCTCGGCCGGCGACGAATCGGAGCCGGCCCGATCCGGCGTGTCCGCGAACTGCCGCAGCGCGTCGCGAAAGAAAACCACCAGTTCCTCGAGCGATTCGAAGCGGCAATGGCGTCCGCTGCTGATGTGCTCGCTACGGCCGCGCAGCAGGCCATGCGCGCCGTCGGCCGAGGCGCGCAACTGGACCACGAAGGCCAGTTCGGTCGGCAGGGTGCTGGAATCGGCGGCGCGGTCCGTGCTCATGAGCGCAGCGTCGCGCTGCAGGCCGGCGATCGTCCTGAGCCAATTCATAGGAAATTCCTAGGAATCGCCGCCCGGCGCTTGGGCTAACATCGACGCAAGGGGATGGCGTCAGGACGTCTGGGGAAACATGGAGCATGTCGATCCGGCGGGTACCGCGCGGCGATTCGGCCCATACACGCTGGCCGGTCCCGACGGCCCCTTGCTCTGCGACGGCCGCGAAGTCCGCCTGCAGCGGAAGACGCTCAACCTGCTCTGGCTGCTGGTCCGCCAGGCCGGCGAGGTGGTGACGCGATCGGCACTCCACGACGCCATCTGGCCGCGCACCGTCGTCGGCGAAGAAGCCCTCACGTTCCAGGTCTAGGCCCTGCGCACCGCGCTGGGCGACAGCGCGCGCGATCCGCAGTACATCGCCACCGTCCACCGCGTCGGATTCCGCTTCATCGCGCCGGTGCGCACGGCCGGCGAACCGATCGCGGCCGATCAGCCCTCGCCGCGGACCCCGTTGATGGTGGGACGCGACGCCCGCTGTGCGCAGCTGAGCTCGATGCTGCACGCCGCACGGACCGGCATCCGGCAGTTCGCGTTCGTCGGCGGCGGCGCCGGGATGGGCAAGAGCCTGCTCGTCGATCGCTGGCTTGAACAGACGATGCAGGACACCCGCCCGGTGCTGATCGGTCGCGGCCAGTGCGTCGAGCAACGCGGTCCGGGCGAGCCCTATCTTCCCATCCTGCAGGCACTCGATCAGCTCTGCCGCGAAGCCGGCGGAGCCTCCACCCTCGAACTGATGGCGCGGCTCGCGCCCTCCTGGCTGGGCCAGATCGCCAGCATGCAGGCGTCGCCGGCGCCGATGGCCAACGTGACGCGCGAGCGGACCCTGCGGGAACTGGTGAGCCTGATCGAAGCGCTCAGCCACGCGCAGCCGTTCGTGCTGGTGCTCGAAGACCTGCACTGGAGCGACGGCTCGACGATCGAGGCCCTGGACCTGCTCGCGCACCGGCGCCAGGCCGCGCACCTGCTCGTGGTCTGCACGTACCGGCCGGTCGAAGCCATCGTGCTCAAACATCCCGTCAACGTGCTGCGCCTGGAACTGACGGCGCAGCAACTCGTGCACGACCTGCCGCTCGACTACCTCGGCCTGGACGACGTCTCGCGCTATCTCGCGCAGCGCTTTCCCGATCGTCCCGGCCTCCCGGCACTGGCGCGCACGCTGCACGAGCGCACCGAAGGCCATCCGCTGTTCATCGCGCGTATCGCGACCGACCTCGAGCGCGCGGCGGCCGGTTCGGAGGCCGAACACATCCGCCGCGAGATCCCCGCCAGCTTGCGCGAACTGATCGCGATGCAGGCCGGCCGATGCACCGTGGCCGAACAACAGGTGCTGGAGATCGCGGGCCTCGCCGGAATGGAGTTCGCGGCCGCTGCCGTGGCGGCGGCGATGCAGCAGCCGGTGGAGACGATCGAATCGGTGTGCGACGGCCTGGCCCGGCACGGCCGATTCATCGAAGACCGCGGACTCTCGATCTGGCCCGACGGCACCGCGAGCGCGCGATACCGGTTCCGGCACGCGCTGTACCAGGCGGTGCTGCCCGGGTCTCTGGGCGCGGGACCGAGAGCGCGCGCGCACGCCGCCATCGGCGCACGGCTGGAAGCCGCCTACGGCGAGCGCGCACGCGAGGTGGCGGCGGAACTCGCCCTGCACTTCCAGCAGGCGCCCGACCTGCCCCGTGCCGTGCGTTACCTGCGACTGGCCGCGGACAACGCGATGGCCAGGGCCGCGCCGGCACAGGCCATTCCGCTGCTGCATCAAGCCCTGGAATCGGTCGCGGGAGACGAAAATGTCGAACTGGATCTGCAGACCTCGCTGGGCGTGGCGCTGATGAGCACGCGCGGCCTGGCCGCGCCCGAGGCCGCACAAGCCTTCGCGCGCGCGCAGGCGCTGTGCGCTTCGCGGCACGACGACGCGCGCAGCGTGCCGGTCCTGTGGGGCATCTTCATGTTCCACCTCGTGCGCGCGGACTTCGATGCCGCCGGGCAGGTCGCGGAGCCGCTCGCCTCCCTGCAAGGAAGCCGGGGCGGTGTACATGCGCCGCTCGCGCAGGGTTCGCTGTGCCTGTACCGCGGCCTGTTCCGCGAAGCGGCGCAACACTTCGACACGGCCCTGGAGGCCGTCGAACGCACCTCCGGGTTCGCGGTGTCCGCGCACGCGCAGGACCTGCGCGTGGATGCCCAGGCCACCGCAGCCTTGGTGAGCTGGACGATGGGCCAGCTCGATCGTGCATGCCGGCTCAGCGCGGCGGCCCTGGCCTTCGCCCGCACCGTCGTGCAACCGAACAGCCTCGCGGTGTCCCTGTTCCGCGACGCGACGCTGCTGGAACTGTCGGGAGAACCCGAGGCGGCACGCGAGCGCGCCGCGGAACTGATCCGTTTCGGAAGCGAACAGGGACTCGTGCACTGGGAAGCGGCGGCGCAGGTGCTGCACGGCGCCTCGAGCATCGAAGCCGGCGCGGCAGGAGCCGACGCGAGCACGGCGCTCGATGGCATTCGGGAGGGCATCGCGCGCCGTCGCGCCATGGGGGTCGGGCTGGGCCTGACCTACGACCTCGCGCTGCTGGCACGCGCCTGCCTGCGTCTCGGCCGCATCGACGAGGGACTGCAGGCCGTCGACGACGCGAAGCGGACGATGCAGGCCAGCGGCGAGCGCTTGCGCGAGATCGACCTGCTGCTGGTGGAGGGCGCCCTGTACGAGGAACGGCCGGACACCGCCGGGCGCGCACGATCCTGCCTGGACGCCGCGAACGATCTGGCGGAACGCAGCGGCTCTCCGTCATGGCAATTGCGCGTCCGCCTCGCCCGCGTCCGCTACGGCTTGGCGCCGCCCCACGCTCTGGCCGCCACGCTGAGCGCATTCGCCGACAACGCCGACAGCGCCGACCTTCGACGGGCACGCGATCTGCTCGCGGCATCACGGTCGGCCGCACCGGCCGGCGGCG
>CAZXXM010000275.1:0-5049 GCA_964644715.1 uncultured Salinisphaerales bacterium | reverse complement strand
ATGCTGCGCATGCTCAACGAGAGCGAGGCGCGCTTCCGCAGCATCTTCAACCAGGCCGCTGTCGGTATCGCCTTGCTCGATGCCGAGGGCCGCTGGCTCAACGTCAACCAGAAGCTGTGCGAGATCACCGGCTATTCGATGGACGAGCTGATGCAGGTGAGCTTCCAGTCGATCACGCATCCCGACGATCTCGACCGCGACCTGCACATGGCGGCGGCGGTGATGGACCGCACCATCGATCACTACTCGATGGAGAAACGGTACATCCGCAAGGACGGCAGCCTGGTCTGGGTGATGTTGTTCGTGCGACGGCTCGATGCGACGCCGGACTCGCCGGCGCGCTTCGTCTCGGTCGTCGAGGACATCGACGAACGCAAGGCGGCGGAGTCGCGCGTGCGCGCGCTGACGGCCAGCCTGGAATCGCGCGTCGCCGAACGCACGGCCCAGCTGCGCGACATCATTCGCACCGGCCAGCGCCGCAACGAGGAACTCACGCTGATCACGGAGATGGGGCGCCTGCTGTCGGCGGCCACCGACATGTCCGAGGCCGCGTTGGTGGTGACGCGCTATCTGCCGCGCATCTTTCCGCTCGCCGACGGCGCGCTGTACCTGGGTGATTCCTCGCACGAGCTTTTCGACCGAAAGACTCACTGGGGCGAGGGCAAGCCCGGCCTGCAGATGTTTCAGCGCGGCGAATGCTGGGCGCTGCGGCGCGGCGAATCCCATCATGTCGAGGGCGAGCCGGATGCGCTGCACTGCATGCACGTCCACGGCGACAGTCGCACGCATCCGCACCTGTGCCTGCCGATCCAGTCGCTGGGATCGCCGCTGGGCCTGATCGAGCTGGCCTGGGGGCGCACGTCCGAAGGCTGGGCGCCGGAGATTCCGCTGATCCGCAGCGTCGCCGAGAAGATCGGCCTGGCGTTCGGGAACCTGCGGCTGCGCGAGGAACTCAGCCGGCAGGCGTTGCTGGACCCGCTGACCGGGCTGAACAACCGGCGCTGGCTGGAGACCGCGCTGCGCATGCGCGTGGCCCGGCATTCGCGCAGCGGCGAGGGCTTCGCCGTGCTGATGATCGACGTCGACCACTTCAAGTCGGTGAACGATCTCTACGGTCACGAGGCCGGCGACCGGGCGCTGCAAGAGATCGGCGCGGCGCTGCTGCGATCGGTCCGCGGGGGCGAGGCGGCGGCGCGCTTCGGCGGCGAGGAGTTCACCGTCCTGCTGGAGACGGCCGGGAAGATGGACGCCCAGGGCGCCGCGGAGCGCATCCGGCTGGCGATCACCGCCATTCGCGTACGGCTCAAGGAACGCGACCTGCCGCCGTTGACGATTTCGATCGGCGTCGCGGTGTATCCGGAAGACGGCGACGATCCGCAGCGGGTGCTCGAACGTGCAGACGAGGCCTTGTACGAGGCCAAGCGGAAAGGCCGCAACCAGGTCCAAGTGGCCGGGGCCGCCGCGTTGACGCACCAACCGTAGCCCGGACGAAGTCCGGGGTTGCGCCGTCCAGATGGCGACGTCCCGGACTGCGTCCGGGCCACGACGGGCGGTCGCCGGAGACGCTAGAACGGAACTTGCTCCCCCCGTTCCAAACATCAGGGCGGAACATGAGCAGTCAGGCCAGCGGTCTTCTCGCGAAACTCAAGATGCTGCGCAGCAGTGGCCTGGGCGCGCCGCTGCTGCTGCTGACCATCCTGGCGATGATGGTGGTGCCGCTGTCGCCGCTGGTGCTGGACCTGGCGTTCACGTTCAACATCGCGCTGTCGATCGTGATCCTGCTGTCGGTCGTCAACGTGATGCGGCCGCTGGATTTCAGCGCCTTTCCCACGGTGCTGCTGATGGCCACGCTGTTGCGCCTGGCGCTGAACGTGGGCTCCAGCCGCGTGGTGCTGCTGCACGGCCACCAGGGCCCGCATGCCGCTGGACAGGTCATCGAGAGCTTCGGCGAATTCGTCGTCGGCGGCAGCTTCGCGGTCGGCATCGTGGTGTTCGTGATCCTGACGATCGTGAACTTCATGGTCGTCACCAAGGGCGCCGAGCGCGTGTCGGAAGTGTCCGCGCGCTTCATCCTCGACGCGCTGCCCGGACGCCAGATGGCGATCGACGCAGATCTGAACGCCGGGTTGTTGACGCGCGACGAGGCCAAGGCCCGGCGCGAAGAGGTCCGCGAGGAAGCCGACTTCTACGGTTCGATGGACGGCGCCTCCAAATTCATCCGCGGCGACGCGATCGCCGGCATCCTGATCCTGTTCATCAACATCGTCGGCGGCCTGTTCATCGGCACGATGGAACACGGGCTGGACCTGGCGACGGCCGGCCGCAACTACACCTTGCTGACGATCGGCGACGGCCTGGTCGCGCAGGTGCCGTCGCTGCTGATGTCGGTGGCGGTCGCGGTGCTGGTCACGCGCATGTCGCGCGCGCAGGACATCGCGGGCACGGTCGTCAAGCAGGTCTTCGCGCAGCCCAAGGTGCTCGGCGTCGCGGCCGGCGTGCTCGGGCTGGTCGGCCTGATTCCCGGCATGCCGAACATCGTCTTCCTGCTGCTGGCGGGCGCCTGCGGCGGCGGCGCGTGGCTGCTGGCCAAGCGCGCCGCGCGATCTCCGGCCGAGCCGGTCGAAGCGCCCAAGCCCGACAAGCCCGCCGAGCTGAGCTGGGACGACGTGCAGCCCGAGGATCCGCTCGGCCTGGAGGTCGGCTACCGGCTGATTCCGCTGGTCGATCCGCGCCAGGGCGGAGAACTGATGCCGCGCATCAAGGGCATCCGCCGCAAGCTGACGCAGGAGCTGGGCTTCCTGGTGCCGCCGGTGCACATCCGCGACAACCTCGAACTGCCGCCGAACGGCTATCGCATCACCTTGCTCGGCGTGCCGCTGGCGAACGGGCAGATCCATGCGGACCGCGAACTCGCGCTCAACCCGGGTCGCGTGTTCGGAACCGTCGAAGGCATCGCCACCAAGGATCCGACGTTCGGCATGGAGGCCGTGTGGATCGAGCGCGGCCGACGCGAACACGCGCAGTCGCTCGGCTACACCGTCGTCGATGCGGCGACGGTGATCGCCACGCACCTGTCGCACCTGGTCGGCGAGCACATCGCCGAGCTGTTCGGTTTCGACGAGGCGCAGCAGCTGATCACGGCGCTCGCCAAGACCTCGCCCAAGCTCGCTGAAGACCTCGTGCCCAAGGCGATGCCGCTGGCGATCTTCGTCAAGGTGCTGCAGGGACTGCTCGCCGAACGCGTGTCGATCCGCAACCTGCGCGTGGTTGCCGAAGCCTTGGCGGAAGCGGCGCCGCGCAGCCAGGATCCCGTCGTGCTCACGGGCGCCGCGCGTGTCGCGCTGAGCCGCCAGATCGTGCAGGAAATCAACGGTCTCGAAGAAGAGCTGCAGGTGCTCACCTTGGCCCCGCCACTGGAACAGGTGTTGCAGAACAGCGTCGCAACGGGCAACGCCGCTCTCGAACCTGGACTCGCCGAACGCATGCACACCTCGCTCGTCACCCACGCGCAGAAACAGGAGATGAGCGGCCGCGTGCCGGTGCTGCTGGTACCGCAGTCGCTGCGCCCGATCCTGTCGCGGTTCACGCGCCAGACGATCCCCGCACTGCGCGTGCTGGCCTACAACGAAATTCCCGAATCGCGCCGCGTCCGGATCGCCGGCGCGGTGGGCGCCTAAGGAGCGCGCATGAAGATCAAGCGTTTCGTGGCTCCGACCATGCGCGATGCGATGCGCCTGGTGCGCGAAGAACAGGGTCCGGATGCAGTGATCCTGTCGAACCGTCGCCTGGAGCACGGTATCGAGGTCGTCGCCGCCACCGACTACGACGCCGCGCTCGTGCAGCAGGCGGCGCAGCGGGTGGAGCCCGTTGTGGAGGATCACGTGCCGGTGCGCGTGGTCGCGGCATCGCTGCCGGCACCGGCGCCTGTACCGGTGGCAGCGCCGGCCCCCGCACCTGCCGTGGTGTCGCCGGCGCCGCGCGCGCCGCAGCGGGACGCTGACATGGAAGGCCTGAAGAACGACATGCAGGCGCTGCGCCGCCTGATGGAACAGCAGGCCGCCAGCATGGCCTGGAACGATTTGAAGACACGCAACCCGGTGCGCGCGGACGTCGTGCGCCGGCTGCTCGGACTGGGCCTGGAACTCAAGCTGGCCCGCGAGATCGCCTCCGAGATTCCCGAAGGTACCGACGCCGACCGCGCGCGCTTCCTGCCGATGGCGCTGCTCGCCCGCCGGATGCCGACGTTCAAGCACGAATGGCTCGACGCGACGATGTCGCCGGGCAGCAACGATCGTCACGAAGTGATCGCGCTCGTCGGCGCCACCGGCGTCGGCAAGACCACGACGATCGCCAAGCTCGCCGCGCGCTACGTGCAGCACTGGGGCCTGCGCGACGTCGCGCTGATCACCACCGACCACTTCCGCATCGGCGCGCAGGAGCAGCTGTTCACCTACGGTCGCCTGCTCGGCGTGCCGGTGCTCACCGCCGACAACCAGCGCGAGCTGTGCCTGGCGCTGGACAAGCTCAAGGATCGCAAGCTCGTGCTGATCGATACCGCCGGCATGTCGCCGCGCGATCAGAACCTGCAGAAGCAGTTCGCAATGCTGTCGGGGCTGCCGGTGCCCAATCGCACGGCGCTGGTGCTGTCGGCCGCCAGCCAGACGGCCGATCTGGACGATCAATACCGCCGCTTCGCCGCCGCCGATCCGAGCGCGGTGATCCTGACCAAGCTCGACGAGGCCACGCGCGTGGGATCGGCGATCTCGGCGATCACGCGACACGGCATCCCGCTGGCCTACGTCACCGACGGGCAGCGCGTACCCGAAGACCTGTCCGCCGCACGTCCCGACCAGCTCGTCCTGCGCGCCGTGGCGGCCACGCGCGCCGGTGCGACACCGCCGGACGACGAAGAACTTTCCTATCAGTTTGCAGGAGCGGCCCATGGGTAAACACGATCAGGCGGCGGGACTGCGCGCATTGCGACCGGCCAAGCCGGTACAGGTGATCGCGATCGCCAGCGGCAAGGGCGGCGTGGGCAAGACCAGCGTC
>CAZXXM010000274.1:0-5054 GCA_964644715.1 uncultured Salinisphaerales bacterium | reverse complement strand
GAGGACGATCCGATGATGCCCACCGTCACGACGCCACTGGCGACGCCCATGCCGACGCCGAGCGGATGCGCCGGCGTGCTCCAGCGTCGCGTGACCTCGCTGGCCGCCTCGCGGATCCGCTGCGCCATCTCCAGCCCGGAACGCGAATGGCTCGGCACCGGCAGCGGCGCACCGACCAGGATCAGGATCCCGTCGCCGGCGTAGTCCTTCACCGTGCCGCCGTACTCGGCCACGACCTTGCCGACCGCGTTGTAGTACTCGCGCAAAGTCTTGATGACGCTCGAGGAGGGATGCGCCTGCGCGAACGCCGTGAACCCGCGCAGATCCGAGCAGACCACGGTGATCTCGAGCGAACGGTGCTGGACCGCATGGCGCAGCCCTCGTTCACGCACCAGTTTTTCGACCTGCGGGGACAGGAAACGCGCGAGAAACTGGCCCCGCTGTCCTTGCAGCACGAGGTACTGCATGGCGCCGACCAGGAACACCATCTCCCCGGTCACCATCAACAGCGAACTGATCTTCGCCGGCAGGATCAGCCCGAGCACGATCAGCGGGAATCCGACGACGGCGGCGATGATGCGGATGCGCTCCGACCGGTCCGGGCCCGCCAGCAACAACAGCAAGGTGCTCACGGCGCCCGCCAGCAGAGCGATCACCATCGGCGTCGCGAAGATCCAGAATCCCGGCCGCGTCAGCGCCTCGAGGTTCTGGACGGCGCCCAGGAACTCGTCGCGCAGCATCGCCGGGGCATACGCACCCGCACAGCCGAAGAACACGCCGGCCGCCTGCCCGACGCGCAACACCGTATTGCTGAAACGGGGAAGCACGTGCTCGGCGTCGATCGTGCGCCGCACGCGACGCACCCATTCGAGCGAGGCGATCAGCGCCAGAGCCTCGGCGACGCACAGCCAGCGGCGCGCCACGGGGACCGGCCCGGTTCCGCCGTTCAAGGGGAGGCTCAGACCCGTGGCGATCGCGAACGCGATGAACGCGATCCCGAGCGCTCGGCTCGTCGGCGCGCGGAAGTCGGCACTGAGGAACGCGACACCAATACCGAAGCCCACCACGGCGACCAACAGGTTGGGCATCCATTCGACCGGGAAATCCAGGCTCAAGCACGAACCTCGGCGATCGATCCGCAGCGGCGTCGAAAGCTCCTCATGCTGGCGCGGCGAACAGCGCCACCGGATCCGGAAATCCCTTCACGCGCAGCGGCTCACGGCACTCGAGCACGTTGGGCGGCACCAGTTCGCAGGTGCGTCCGTCGACCAGGATCTCGGCGTGCGCCGCCTGTTCGCAAAGACGCGACGCGAGGTTCACGGCCGAACCGACGGCCGTGTACTCGAGCGCCGCCGTGCCGATCACGCCGACGGTCACGGTACCGCTGGCCACGCCGATGCCGATACCCAGCCGCGAGCCCTGCGTGCCCCAGCCACGCGAACGTTCGATGCAGGCCGAGCGGATGCGGCGCGCCATCTCGATCCCGCGCATCGCGTGGTCCGGCATCGCGATCGGCGCGCCGACCAGGATCAGGATGCCGTCCCCGGCGTAGTCCTTGATCGTCGCGCCGTAGGCACCCACGACCTCGCCCACCGCGTCGTAGTAGTCGCGCAGCACACGCAGCACTTCTCCCGACGGCGCCGCTGCGGCGTACGGCGTGAACCCGCGCAGATCGCAGGCCACCACCGTGATCTCGAGCTGGTTCTCCTGCATGGCCTGCGACAGTCCGCGCTCGCCGACCAGCTTGGCGACGTCCGGCGACAGGAAGCGCGCCATGAACTGGCCGCGCTGGCCCTGCTCCATGTAGTAGCGCACCGAGCCCACCAGCAGCAGGATCTCGCCGATCACGCAGCTGACCGCCGCCAGATCCCGCGGCAGCACGAAGCCGGCCAGGAAGAACGGCACCGCGGCCGCCATCGCCAGCACGCGGATCTTCTCGGCGCGGTCGGGCCGGCGGTTCAGCAGCAGCAGGATCGCGGCGAAGCCGCACAGTGCCGACAGCTCGATCGGCGCGGCGAACATCCAGAACTGCCAGTCGCCCAGGGAATCAGGCCGCGTCGCGGCACGGATGAAATGGTCGACGCGCTGCTGCGGCCAGGCGATCGAGACGACGGTGTACAAGGCCGCGCTGAGCTGACCGAACCGCAGGATGCGGTCGCCCGTGCTGGTGTTCATGCCCGGCGCGGCCGGCAGGGTGCGCCGCACGCGCAGCAGCCATTCCAGCATCGCGATCAGGCCGATCGATTCCGGGACCGCGAGCCATCCGGACCAGGACGGCGCCTCGTCGGCCAGGTCGATCAGCGACACGTTCAGGAAGATCGCCACGCCGGTCGCGGCCAGCGACAGCGCGAGGGCCTGGGAGGTGCGCGAATGGGCGTCGGCCGTAATGAACGCCAGCGCCATTCCCAGCGCGATCAGCGACACCAGCGTGTGCAGCGAGATTTCGAACATGCGAGGGGCCCGGCGACGGCCTGATTATGAAGGGGCCGTCGCCGCGGCGGACGGGGAAAATCAGCCGTGCTGCTCCGAACACGCGGCCGCTGCCGCCTCGTTGAGCGCCTCCCCCTGCCCATGAGGGACGGTCAACGGTTGCGGCTTCATGCGGTTGCTGTGCAGCAAGTCGTTGCCGGCCAGCACCCCGCCGGTGAACTGCAGCTGCAGACGCTCCTCATCGCGCCGGCGCAGATCGGATGCGATCTCCGCTGCCTCGTCCTCGGCCACGCCCAACAGCTTGAGCGCCGCCTCGCCGAAGCGATGCGCCGACTCGAAGGTCTCGCGGATCTGGTAATCCACGTCGGCCGTCATCAGCTTCAGCGAGTGCTGGCGATCGATCGCACGCACCAGCAGCTGCGCATGCGGGAACTCGTGCTTGATCAGCTCGACGATCTTCATCGAGGTCTCGGCCTTGTCGACGCAGATCGCCACGGCCCTTGCGGTGCCGGCACCGGACGCGTGCAGCACGTCCAGGCGCGTACCGTCGCCGTAGTACACCTTGAAGCCGAAGCTCGCGGCACTGGTGATCATCTCGACGTCGTGGTCGATGATCGACACCTCGATGCCGCGCGCCAGCAGCGCCTGCGACGCCACCTGTCCGAAGCGGCCGAAGCCGATCATCAGCACGCTGCCGCTGAGGTTCTCGGCCTTGTCGACGCCGTCGAGCGAGACCTGCTCGCGCGGCAGCATCCAGCGCAGCCCGGCGACCGCCAGCGGCGTCAGGGCCATGGAGAGGATCACGATCGCGCTCATCACCGCGTGCGTCGTGGCATCCAGCAGGCCTGCCGTCGTGGCCGCGGCGTAGAGCACGAACGCGAATTCACCGCCCTGCGCCATCAGCACCGTGCGATGCAGGGCGTCGCCGTGACGGGCCCTGAACCCGCGCGCCACCGCGTAGATGCCGGCGGCCTTGATCAGCATGAACAGCAGCACGCCGAGCGCGATCTGCAGACCGTGCGTGCCGAACACGCTCAGGTCCAGTGCCATGCCCACGCTGAGGAAGAACAGGCCGAGCAGGATGCCGCGGAACGGCTCGATGTCCGCCTCGAGCTGATGGCGGAACGTCGACTCGGACAGCAGCACGCCGGCCAGGAACGCGCCCATCGCCATCGACAGACCGCCGAGCTGCATCAGCAGCGCCGCGCCGAGCACGACCAGCAGCGCGGCCGCCGTCATCACCTCGCGCGCATGCGCCGCGGCGAGGATGCGGAACATCGGGTTGAGCAGGAAGCGGCCCGTCACGACCAGCCCAGCGATGGCCCCGATGCCCAGCGCAACGCCCAGCACACGCGAGCCGCTACTCTCGGCCGCCGGGGCCAGGAAGGCGACCAGCGCCAGCAGCGGCACGATCGCGAGGTCTTCGAACAGCAGGATCGACACCACGCGCGTACCGCGCGGCGTCGATACTTCTCCGCGCTCCTCGAGCACCAGCATCACGGTGGCGGTGGAGGTCATGACGAAGCCCATCGCCGCGACGAAGGCCACCGCCGGCGCCAGGCCCGCCGCGATGCCCACCAAGGTCAGCAGCGCGCCGCACACCGCGACCTGCGCGAACCCAAGGCCGAAGATGTCGCGCCGCAGGCTCCACAGCCGCGAGGGCTGCATCTCGAGGCCGATGACGAACAGGAACATCACCACGCCCAGTTCGGCGACGTGCAGGATCGCCTGCGGATCGCTGAAGAGTCCGAGCCCGAACGGACCGATCAGGAGGCCCGCTGACAGATAGCCGAGCACCGATCCAAGGCCGATGCGTTTGAACAGGGGCACCGCCACGACGCCGGCGGCCAGCAAGGCCACCACGCGTACCAGATCGCTTCCGTGTGCCTCGACCGCCATGCCCACCCCAGTTGTCCGCGGCCCTGCGTCCGGCCTTGATGATGGGTTCTATTCTCTTACAGAAAAGCGACTTGCATAGATTTCTTGCAACACTTTCTAACTTGTGCTGAAGTATTTGCACTTCTGTTTTTTGATTCACGCTCTTGCACACACGCGCCAACGAGCCGAGCAAGTCCGATCGCATCCTGCAGCTTGCGGGGCAGCTTGGCGTGCTGCGCCCCAAGGATCTCGCCGGCGAAGGGATTCAAGCCGAGTACCTGCGTCGGGCCTGTGACAAGGGCGTGATCAAGAAAGTCGGCCGCGGCAGCTATGTGTTGTCGGGCAAGGAAGTGAATCCGGATCTGGACTTCGCGCTGGTCGCCCGCGCCGTGCCCAACGGCGTGATCTGCCTGCGTTCCGCTCTGGCCTATCACGGCCTGGGCGAGATTCCCCGCAGCACCGTGGACGTGGCGATCGAACGGCGCGCCGCGCGTCCCCGGCTGGACTATCCCCGCCTGCGGGTCGCCCGGCTCGGCGGCATGGCGTTCACCGAGGGGGTCGAGAAACATGTGATCGAGGGCGTGAAGGTGCGGATCTATTCGCTCGAAAAAACGCTCGCCGACCTGTTCAAGTTCCGCAACAAGATCGGCCCTCACCTGGCGGTCGACGCCTTGCGCGCCGCACTGGGCGCTCGCCGCGTCCGCAAGGAGAAGCTCTGGCATTTCGCGCGGCTCTGCCGCGTGGAG
>CAZXXM010000273.1:3302-5097 GCA_964644715.1 uncultured Salinisphaerales bacterium | reverse complement strand
GCGCTGGACCAGAGCCGTGACCCGCTCCGTTTTCACGATTACGGCGTCAGCCGCGTGCGGCGGGCCAGCAGCCTTTGGGGCAATGGGACCTGGAGGAACCGCGATGCGGCGCGCCTGCTGCTGACCAGCCCGGCATACAGCCGGAGCATCGGCGGCAAGGATCACGTGAATCACAGCCTCGCCTACATCGGCGGGCTGCGCGCGTTCTACGAATTGCGCGACGACCGATCGCCGGACGGCGGACCTGCCGTCATCGCCCTGTATGTCAAAGATGCGCAACACATCGACTCGCAGAGCCGCATCGTCGAAGGAGGTGGCGGAAACGTGGCGAGCGGGCTCGATACCGACGCCAGCGGCGGCCTGATCGCCGGGCGCATCGGCGCCGTCGCCAAGGCGCAGCCGTACTACGCGCGTCCCACCGGACTCGCGGCATGGCGACGCACCGATGGGAACATGGAGCTTGCCAACCTCTACAACCCGTACTGGCAGCCTCGCCTGATCGACCTGAGCGATTCGGAGAAGGCCACCGCGACCGCGATCGTCGCGGGCGGTGCGCTGACGGAAAGCACGCCGTGAATCCCGCGATGCAGGCGCAGTCCGGCCTGCCACGCAGGCCCGCGGGCAGTCATGGCCAGGCGCTGACCGAATTTCTGATCGTCTCGACGTTCCTGCTCATTCCGCTGCTGTTGCTGATCCCGGTGATCGCCGGGCTGATCTCGCAGAAGCAGGACGTCGAGATCGCGGCCCGGTACGCCGCCTGGGAGCGCACGGTCTGGAATCGCGAGGTACATACCGGCTCCGGAGGCGCCGACACCGTGAAGACGGACGCCCGGATTGCCCACGAAATCGATGCCCGGATTTTTTCTCACGACACCACGCCGATCTCTTCCGGCACCGGAACCTCGCAAACACTCGATGCCTTTTCGTATCGACCCCACGATGGCGCGTCGTTGATCCAGGCACGCCTCGATCCCGGAGGCGCAGGGGCGCTGTATACGAGTCATGACTCGACGGAATCCGGCCCGGGCGGACTCGCCGGCGTCGGCGACGATGCAATGTCGGCGTTGGGCCGCTTCACGCGCTTCGACTTGAATGCCGACGGCCAGATCGACGCTACCGTCTCCATCGACGTCGCAGCCTTGAGCGCCTGGTTCGGTTTGGCGGACGTGGACCTCGATCGGCTTCGTCTGGTACGACGCAACCGACTGTTCGTCGAGGCCTGGACCGGCGGTCCGAAGCGTGACGTGGAGCGCGTCGTCTCCGGACTGCTGCCGCAGCAGTTTTTCGATGGCGCGGCCGTCCGCAACGTCCAGGACTTCGCAGCATTCGCGCCAGGCGCACGCGAGATTCGCAGTGACTGGCTGGTGTTCGGCCACGTCGACATCGATCCGCTCCCTGCATACCGCCTCTCGCCGGAGCCCGCGCCGCCATGAGCGCGCTTCTTCATCGGCAGGTCGGCTTCGCCCTTCTGCTGCTCGTGCAGATAGGGCCGGCCCGGCCGATCGGCGAGACCGCCGGCATCGGCAACCTCGATCTGCCACGCGGCATGCAGACCGACCCCATCGGAGAGCGGCTGCGCATCAACGGCGTCGAGACTCGTGTCTGGCAGTTCCGCTCGACAGACGGCGTCGACGCCATCGCCACCCACTTCAGCCGCGAGTGGAGCGGGAAGATCGCCCGGAGCAAGGCCGGCGGCTGGGACATCCTGTCGCATCGTGACGGCGAATGGCTGATCACGGTGCAGAGTGGCCCCGCCGATGCGCTCGGCGTCCACCGCGGCTTCATCGCCATCGCG
>CAZXXM010000273.1:0-3202 GCA_964644715.1 uncultured Salinisphaerales bacterium | reverse complement strand
CTCGATATCGGCATCGCCGAGCGCGGCGGCCGTTCGTGGATCACGATCGTGCGAGTGCTTCCATGAAGCTGCCCGACCTGACCGGCTGGATTCTCCTGATCGCTGCCGCCGGCTGTGGCATCGGTGCGTATTTCCTGCTGCAGAACTACATGAGCGGCGAGGCGCAGCGCCTGCACGAGACGGCCCTGCAGTCGTTGGGGCCGATGGCGCGCGTCGTCGTGGCCACGCGCGATCTGGAACCCGGTTCGATCATCGGCCGCCAATCGATGTCCGTCGGCGAGATCCCGCGGCGGCACCTGCCCGCGCGCGCAGTACTGCCCGCTGATTTCGCTGGCGTGGAGAACCGCGTTCTCGGCCGCCCGATGTCGGCGGGCGAACCGCTGCTCGACGATTTCGTGTCGGGACTCACCGTGGAACGCTTCTCCGATCTTCTGGAGCCGGGGACGCGTGCGATCAGCCTTGAAGTCTCGGCACTGGAGAATCATGCGGGCCTGCTCCTCCCGGGAGACTACATTGATCTGTTCGTGCTGCTCCCCGCCCGCGAGGGTCGGCCCGAAAAGAAGCTCGAAGGATTGATCGAGCGGGTCAAGGTCCTGGCGGCCGGGCACGAACCCCTTCGCTCCTCGGACCAGCCTTACCAGCCGCTCGAAAACGAAAGCGCCGGCTACAGCCTGATCACGGTTGGCCTGCCCTGGGCGGACGCCGAGCGAACCCTGCGTGCCCGTCGTGCCGGCGAAGTGGTCTACCTGCTGCGCCCGGCCTCGGACGAGCAACTGCGATTCGACCAGGCCGGCCTGGCGAGATTCGGCGACGCGCTGGCACCCGGCGGCTACGTCTATTTCTCCAGCGGCGTTCCTCGCGGCGAACGTCGCGACGTGCGCAAGGCGGCGCCGACGCCTGCGGTGGAATCCGAGGAAGCACCGATCGAAGTCGGCTGGGAGGACGAACCGCTGCCGCTCGACATCCTGTTCAAGCAGGTCCCGAAGGCGCAATCGCCGTCCGCGATGCCGGCATCCGGCACCGTCGCGGCAGCCGATGGCGAGCACCGGCTGGGCGAACATGAGTAGCCGCGCGTCGTGCCGGCGGCGAACCCTGCATCGCCTCGGCAGCTGGCTCGTCGTGGCTTCCCTGCTGCTCGCAGGCGGGATCGAGGCATACCCCGTCTCCGGCTTCGGTTCGGTCATCGAGATCGAAGACGGCTGGGTGGCGACGCTCTTCGTGAACGGGGTTTCGCGCATCGAGCTCGACGACAGCACGATCGCCACGGCCACGGTCCGCGAGCGCGGAAACATCCAGGTCTACGGGCTGACGGCCGGGCAGACCCGCCTCTCCGTTTGGGATGCCAAGAAGCAGTCTCATCTGTACGAGGTCCGGGTCCTGCCTCCGGGTGGCTTGGCGAAGTCTCCGCTGCCGCCGGACACCGTCGAAGCCGGGCACGCCGCGTCCGATGCCGGCGGCGCTCCGAATCGCCGCGATGCGGCCCAGGCGCCACTCGATCTGTTCGTTGGTTCGGTATCCACTGAGCAGTTGGGAGAGATCTCGCGGATCGTCGTCGGCAACGACAAGGTCATCGACGCCAGCGTGCTCGATGACGGCAGCCTGCTCGTCCTCGGCAAGGCACAAGGGGCGTCCGAGCTGCGCGTCCTCACGGCAGCAGGGGCCTCGCACGATTACAGCGTGCGCGTTCACGCTTCACCACCCGACGACAACCTGAGCCTGGTCCGCTCCGCACTGGATGCGTTCCCGGAGGTGCAGGCGCAGTCGAAGCTCGGCCGCATCATCCTCACGGGCACCGTGGACGCGGCCAGCTTCCCGCGGTTCGGCGAGTTGATCGAGCGCTTTCCGAACGTGATCTCCACGGTGACGTCGCAGCTCAACATCGCCATCGAGCCGAGCGTGGTGCTCGACGTGTCGGTGCTGGAGATCAATCGCAACTACCAGCGCACCGTCGGCGTGCGCTGGCAGGACACCGCGGCGGGGCCGGCGGTCGGCGTCGTCGGCAATCTGCTGCCGCATCGCCGGGTCGGCGCGGTATCGGACTTCGGGGATCAGACCGAGAAGCTCGAAAACCTGCTGTCGCTGGTTGGATCAGGCACGCAACGCCTGAGCGGCTATCTCGGGATCACGTCGATCATCGGGTCCGAGCTGCAATTGCTGCAGGAGGAAGGACACGCGCGCGTGCTGGCGGCTCCCAGCCTGTCGACGGTCAGCGGCGAGGAAGCGACGTTCCTCGCCGGCGGCGACTTCCCCGTGGCGATCCTCAACGAGTTCGGCCAGCCGGTCGTCGAGTTCCGCGAATTCGGCGTGCAACTCAAGATCCAGCCGTTCGTCGATCGCAGCCTCAACATCCGCTCGAAGATCACTGCCGAGGTCAGCTCGATCGACTTCTCGGTGCAGGTCAACGGCGTGCCGGGGCTGCTGCGCCGCAAGACCACGTCGACGATCACCGCGCGCCCGGGAGAGACCGTGATCCTCTCCGGCCTGCTCGACTCGCGCGACACGCGCAACGCCGACAAGGTGCCGGGCCTCGCCAACATTCCGATCATCGGCCCGCTGTTCCGCTCGGACGATTTCATCAAGCAGCGCACCGAGCTGGTGGTGACGGTGACGCCGCGAGTGCAGCAGGCGAACGCGCCGATCGGCGAGGCGCTGCGTTCAGCCGATCGATACCTGCGGAAGGACCTGCTCACGGGAAGCAGGGACCTGGACAAGGCGCTGATCCAGTAGTCGGGAGACCGGTCATGACGAAGCAATCATTCAAGCGTCGTGAACGGCAGCGGGGCACGACACGCGGCTCCGCGATCGTCGAGTACGTCGTGGCGACCAGCATGACGCTCGGCGCCTTGCTGCTCCCTCTGGGCAACGACAATCGCAGCGCCTTGCAGCGCGTCATCGAGGCGATCCAGCACGAACACGCCGGCTATCTCTACGCGGCGAGCGTTCCCAGCCTGCCGCGAGGTTCCATCGCGGGAAGCGACGTGCCGACGCAAAGTACGGACGGCCCGGATGCCGCTCCCGCAACCGGCCCGTCGCCCAGCGATCCGCCGGACCCCCGTGATGGCGAGCCCTCGCCGTCCGGCGGTACCGGCGGCGAGAACGGGTCCGGCAGCTCTCGCGATGGCGGCGCGGGCGACGAAGATCCGGGCGGCGGAACCGACGTCGGCGCTGCCGAGCCGGCGGACGACGAGCCCCTGGATCCCGA
>CAZXXM010000272.1:0-5106 GCA_964644715.1 uncultured Salinisphaerales bacterium | reverse complement strand
CGCAAGGGATACCGCTGCACTTCGGCCGGATCCAGCGCGATGCGCACCGGCACACGCTGCACGATCTTGATCCAGTTGCCGGACGCGTTCTGCGCCGGCAGCAGCGCGAACGCCGAGCCGCTGCCGGCACCGAGGCCAGCGATGCGCCCGTGGAACTCGACGTCGCCGCTGTAGGTGTCGGCCGACAGGATCACCGGCTGGCCGATGCGCATCGACTGCAGCTGCACTTCCTTGAAGTTGGCGTCCACCCAGACCTCGGACAGCGGCACCACCGCCATCAACGGCGCACCCGGCGCGACGCGCTGACCGATCTGCACCGCGCGCTTGGCGACCACACCCGCGACCGGCGCGACCAGCTTGGTGCGCTTGAGCGCGAGCGCGGCGTTATGGACGGCGGTCTCGGCCGCGAGGACCTGCGGATGCGTCTGCACCGTCGTGTCGGCGGTCTGGGCCTGCACCTGCCGCTGCTGGCCCTGTGCCGCGGCGAGCGCCGCGCGCAGCTGTGTGACCGCGTCGCGCGCGTGGCTGATCTCTTCGCCGGACACGGCACCGTCGGCTTCCAGCGACAGCCGGCGCGAAAGATTGCGCTCCGCCTGGGCGAGCGCGGCGCGGCGTTCCTCGATCTCGGCCTCGACCTGTCCGTCCTGCGCGAACAGAGCGCGGGCGCCGCGCACGGCTCGCGCGAGTTCCGCTTCGGCTGCCGCCAGCGCGACCTTCGCATCGGCCGGATCGAGTTCGACCAGCAGGTCTCCGCGCTTCACCGACTGCGTATCGTTGACGTGCACGCCGACGACGGTGCCGGCGACCTCGCTGGTGACCTGCACGATGTCGCCGGCGACGTAGGCATCGTCGGTTTCCTCGAACATCCGGCCATGCCAGTACCACCACACCGCGCTGGCGATGCCGCCGACCACCACGACGGCGAGCAGTCCGAGCAATCCACGCTTGCGCACCGAGGAAGCCTGTTCAGCCGTCATGGGATCACCTGCGCCGTCGTGACGACGGCTATCGGAAGAGAAGAGGACGAAGCCGCGGCCGTCGCATCGGCCGGATCGAAGCTGCCGCCCAGCGCGAGCAGCAAGGCCACGCGCGACTGCGCGAGGGCATCGATCAGGTCGATCCGCTGGCGCCGCGCATCGAGAACGCGCGTCTCGGCGTTGAGCACGACCAGGCGATTGGCCAGGCCGGCGCGGTAGCGCTTCTCCGCCAAGCCGTACGCCGCTTCGGCGTGATCGAGCGCCGTCTGCTGCTCGGCGAGTTCGCGCGTCGCCGCGCGGATGTCGGTCAGCCGGTCGGCCACCTGCTGCACCGCCTGCAGCACGGTGGCGTTGTAGATCGCGATCGCGCCGTCGATGGCGGCATTGGCCTGGTGGTACTCGGCCTTCAGACGCTTGGCATCGAAGACCGGCAGGTGGAAGCGCGGACCGAAGCCCACCTGCAACGCATCGCCGACCAGCAGGTTGTCGAGGCCGATCGCGCCGAAACCGGCGAACGCGGTGAGATCCAGATCCGGGTAAAACGCCGCCTTCGCCGCCAGCCGCTGCGCATCGGCCGCCTCGACGCGCAGGCGCGCCGCGATCACGTCGGGACGACGCGCCAGCAGGTTCGCCGGCAGTTCCCCGGGTAACGGCACCTGCGTCTTCAACTCCACCTGCGGACGGCTGATGCCGGCATAGGCGTCTGCCCCGTCGGATGTCAGCGCGGCCAGCGCGTGCACCGCGCGCTCGACCGCAGCCTGCGCCTCGCTGGCCTCGATGCGCGACAAGGGCACGGCGGCCTGCGCATCACGCAGTTCGACCTGCGTATCCAGGCCGGCATCGACGCGACGGCGCGTCAGCTTTTCCAGCTGCGTTCGCTGCTGCTCGGCCTGCTGCGCGAGGTCCGCCAGCCGGTACGCGTGATCGAGCTGCAGGTAGGAGCGCGCGAGCGATCCGGCGAGCACCAGCCGCGCGGTCTCGATGTCGAATTCGGATGCCTGCGCACGCAGGTCCGCGGAATCGATCAGCGCGGTCTGGCGACCCCAGAAATCCAGGTCCCAACTCAGGTTCAGTCCAGCCTCGCCCCGCCAGATCCACTGGCCGCCGTAAGGCGGCGGAATGATGTCGCGCTCGCTCAGGCGTTCGCGCAGCTCGGTGGCGTCGAGCGTGATCTTCGGCAGGCGCGGTGCGCGCGCCACGCCGAGCCGGGCGTTGGCATCGTCCAGGCGCGACATCGCCTGCGCCAGACCCGGATTGCGGTCCAGCGCACGCGCGACGAGACGGTCGAGCTGCGGATCGCCGTAGGCCTTCCACCACTGATCCTGCGCCGGATGGACCGGCGCGCCGTTGAGCCCGAGCGCCGACGCCTCGATCGGCTGGCCCTGCGGCAGATCCGAGGGCGCCGTGACGCAGGCGGACAGCCCCACGGCGACGGCCAGGGCCCCGTGACGAAGGTTCATGCCGGATCTCCAGGAGAGGCCATCGACTGCGCGCCGATGATCAGCTTGTTGAGCAGGCGGGTGAGTTCCTGCACTTCGGCGCGCGTGAAATCCGCCAGGGCGTGGTTGAGGCGGTCGATCACCACCGGCACCAACGACTGCACGAGGTCGCGCCCGCTGTCGGTCAGGTGCAGTTCGATCGAACGCCGATCGTTGCGCGAGCGGCGGCGCTCGATGTAACCGCGTTCCTCGAGCTGGTCGATGACGCGCGTCAGCGCCCCGCTGTTGTATTGAAACTCCGCGCAGATGTCCTTGGCGTTGAGCGCGATGCCGTCACGCAGGTAGATCAGCACGATCCACTGCATCAGGCTGAAGCCGTGCTCCGCGAACGCAGGCTCGATGCCGTTGACCATCGCGGTCTGCGCGCGCTTCACGAGATAGCCGACGCTGGTGCGCGCCTTGTACGTGGATGCCTGGTAATGCTTCGTCTGCGCCATAGCCTGCCTCGGCATTAGCTGCCAAGGCAGACAATATCACCGGCCGCAAGGACTGCCAGATAGGAGGAATACCCTGTCGAGGACCGCCCACGCTGTAGCCCGGGCTCAACCGGGGGTCCCCCTCGTTTACGGTTACGCCCCTTCGAGGCCGACGATGCTGATGCCGCAGACGCCGTTGTACGGCACGCCGCCGAGGTTGTGGCTCAGACCGAGTTTCGGGTCCTTGAGCTGGCGGGGGCCTGCACGGCCGGTCAGCTGCAGGTAGTGCTCGTAGACCATGCGCAGACCGGACGCACCGATCGGATGGCCGAAGCACTTCAGGCCGCCGTCGATCTGGCAGGGAATGATGCCGTCGGCATCGAAGACGCCGTTCATGACGTCTTTCCAGGCCTCGCCGTCCTTCGAAACGCCGAGGTCCTCCATCGTCACCAACTCGGTGATCGAGAAGCAGTCGTGCACTTCGAGCGCCGACAACTGCGCGCGCGGATCGGTGATGCCGGCTTCCCGGTACGCCGCCTTCGCCGCGTTGCGCGTGTTCGCCACGTACGAGCCGTCCCACTGGCTCGTGCCCTGCTCGCGGCCCGCGCTGGCCGACAGCGCGAGCGCCTTGACCGTCACCAGGTCCTTCTTGCCCAGCGCACGTGCGATGGCCGGCGTCGTGACGATGGCGCAGGCCGCGCCGTCGGACACGCCGCAGCAATCGAACACGCCCAGCGGCTCCGCGATGGTCGGCGCGTTGAGGATGGTGTCCATCTCCACGGCCTTCTGCAGGTGCGCCTTCGGATTCTTCGCGCCGTTCTGGTGGCTCTTCCAGGACACGCGGCCGATGGCCTTCTTCAGGTCTTCCTTGGAC
Source organism: uncultured Salinisphaerales bacterium (assembly GCA_964644715.1). Lineage (GTDB taxonomy): Bacteria > Pseudomonadota > Gammaproteobacteria > Nevskiales > Nevskiaceae > Panacagrimonas. The sequence continues at coordinate 1,340 of CAZXXM010000272.1, read as the reverse complement.
ACGCCGTACTTCGCGCGATAGCCCGCGGCGAGCTGCGCGAAGCCGGCCGGCGCCGAGCCGTAAGGCATCCACAGGTCGTTGAAGGTGCCCTTGCTGCTGATCGGCAGGCCGCCGTAGCCGGTGTCCTTGAGCTTCTCGGCGCCGATGGCGAGCGCGATGTCCACCGCGCCGCTCGCCACCGCGTACACCGCACCGCGCAAGGCCTCGGTGCCGGTAGCGCACATGTTCTCCACACGTGAGACCGGAATGCCTTCGAGGCGCAGCGCCGTCGACAGCGGGATCGCCGAGTTGCCGACGTTCACGCGGTCCACGCCCGAGCCGTACCAGGCCGCCTCGATCTGCTTGCGCTCGATGCCGGCGTCCTTGAGGGCTTCGAGAAACGCCTCGTTCAGCAGGTCTTCGGTGCCGCAGTCCCAGCGCTCGCCGAAGCGCGAGCAACCCATGCCGAGAATTGCGACCTTGTCCTTGATACCGCTTGCCATGTTCGTATTCCTCTTAAGATGCTGGATGCCTCGGGAAAAGCATTCGACGCAAAGACGCAAAGACGCAAAGGATGAGATTTGGAAAATCATCACCAGATGAATGCTTTTTAGTTTTTTTACCTTTTGCCGTTCTTTGCGTTCTTTCTTTTGCCTTTGCGCCTTTGCGTTGAAATTTTTTGCCGTCGCCAGGCAACTCAGCCTGGCCGTTGCGCGCTCCCTTACGCGGGCGTGGCTTTCCAGAAATAGCGATCCCAACCACGCAACTTGTCGCGCTCCTTCTTGCGGAAGGTCATCGTCAGCGGCGTGCCCACGTCGATGCCGGCCGCGCCCACGTCGACGATCTCCATCAGCAGGCGCGCGCCGCTGTCGAACTGCACCAGACCCATGTACAGCGGCGGTGCCGGCGAATACATCAGCCAGTCCGCGGTATAGGTCGCGACCTTGGCCGGCTCGTCGGCAAGCGCGTACGGCGCCAGCGTGCCCGGGGCTCCACAATTGACGCAGGCCGGCATGCGCGGGAATTGCACCTGATTGCACGCGCTGCACTTGCCCCCGATGAACGCGAAGATCTGGTCCGCGCTGCGATACACCTGCGTGAGCGCGGTCTTGTGATCCGTCTCCGCGCGCATGCCCCAGTCGAGTTCGAGATGGCCGTCGTTCGAGAGCATCTTCAGGTACGCGCTCTCCTCGATGCGGTTGGCGACGCTGCCGGCAAGACCGCGACGACAGGTGCCGCTCGCGGCCGCCTGCTGCATCTCCAGCGCGACGACCTCGCAGCCCTGCGCGAACGATGCGATCACGATGATCTCGCCCGATTTGGCGCGTTCGATCGCCGCGATCAGCTGCAGGATCGGCTGC
>CAZXXM010000271.1:2818-5134 GCA_964644715.1 uncultured Salinisphaerales bacterium | reverse complement strand
TCGGGCTTCAAGCCCCCCGCGATCAGCGCGTTGCCGATGCGATAGCTGCGCTTCTGCACGTCCCGGTAGCTGCGCGTGAGGCTGGCGTCCTTCAGGCAGGCGCGATCCGGATTCAGACGGACGCCACGGTCGAAGAAATCGATGATTCGCATGAGAAGACCTTTAATTCGGAGGCGATATAGCGGATTCAGTCGCGATCCTGAGGCCCGGGCGCGCGGCCCACACCACCTGATCGGACGGTACGCGGGATGATCGGCACGCAGACGCGCTGCGAACACTTGGGGCGCGCCCTAGACCCCCGTCACCCGGACGCGGTCCGGGGTTGCGGTTCGATTTGCGAGCGCGGCCTCGGACTTCGTCCGGGGCGCCGCTATCATCGCCCTCGGTCTTTCGCCGCTTCCCGCCCCGCCCTTTTGATGGGTCTGCCCACCTCACCGCTCGATACTGCTGGCCGATCCGCGCAGACGGACCGGCTGATCTACGAGCAGGTGTTCGACAACGCACTGGTCGGGATCTGCTTCATGCAGCAACGCCGCTTTCTTCGTGTCAACGCGCGCATGGAAGAGATGCTCGGCTACGCGCAGGGCGAGTTGCTGGGGCAGTCGGTCCGGGCGGTCTATGCGCGCCAGGAGGATTTCGACGAGGTCGGCCGCGTCATCGAGACGTTCCCGCCGACCAATCGCTATGTGCACGAGCGCCCGCTGGTCGCCAAGGACGGCTCGCTGCTGTGGTGCCTGATCTCGGGCCGCATGATCGATCCGCAGGACCCGGAGACCACGTCGGTCTGGATCGTCCAGGACATGTCGGCGAAGAAGCAGGCCGAGGACCAGCTCGCGCGCTCCAACCAGCGGCTCGAGCAGATCGTGCAGAGCCGCACGCTGAACCTGCAGAAGACCAACGCCGCGCTCAAGCTCGAAGTGGAGCGCCGCCGCGAGTCCGAACGCGCGATGATCGAGAGCCGCGAGAAATATCGCGTGCTGATCCGCAACATCCCGCTCGGCATCGTCATCACCGATGCCGCCGGCGAGATCGTCGAGATCAATCCGGCGATGCAGGGCTTCTTCGGTGCCCAGGATCTCCATGCCTTCAACCGGATGGTCGCGCACACGAGCTGCACGGTTCTGGGCGACGGCGCCACGATGAATCTGCGGGACCTGATCCAGGCTTGCTCGCCGCCGGTGACGCGGCGCATCGAGCACATGACCGCGCGATGGATGGCGCCCGATACCAAGCCCCGCTGGTTCGATGTCGCCGGCGTGCGCGTACCGGTGCGCGATCTCGGCTGCGCGATCGTGTTCCTCGATCGCACCGAGCAAAGGCGCGCGCGGGCACGCGAACATGCCCAGCAACAGCAGCTCGCCCATGCGACGCGGCTGTCGATGATGGGCCAGTTCGCATCGGCGCTGGCGCACGAACTCGGGCAGCCGCTGAACGCCTGCATCAGCTACGCGGCCGGCATCGAGCACCGGCTGGGACCGGAACTGCAGAAGCGGCCGGACGCGCAGGAGGCGCTGTCACGCATCCAGCTGCATCTGCACCAGGCCGGCGACGTCGTGAAGAACGTGCGGGCTTTCGTCGCCAAGCACAGGCCGGAGGACGAAGAGATTGATCTCGCCGCGCTGGTGCACGGCACTGTCGATCTGCTGCAGCTGCAGCTGCGCGAAGCGGCGGTCGTCGTGAAACTGCGCATCGCCGATGAACTGCCGCGCCTGCGCGGCACGCGCGTCGAACTGCAGCAGGTGCTCGTCAACCTGCTGGCCAACGCGATCGACGCCATGCGCGGGGCCGGCACGCGCAACCCGCAGATCGAGGTACGCGTGTCGCGACTGCCACGCCAGCGCGTCCGCCTGGTCGTCAGCGACAACGGGCCCGGCGTCCCCGAACCGATGCGCGAGTCGGTGTTCCAGCCCTATACGACGACCAAGGCCGGCGGGTTGGGCATGGGCCTGATGATGTGTCGCACGATCGTCGAATCGCACGGCGGCGATCTGCAGATCGATCCGAAACGCAAACGCGGAGCCGCCTTCCGCTGCACGCTGCCCGTCGAGAAGAACGAGCCCTGATGTCCGATACCGTCCACATCTTCCTGGTCGACGATGAACCCGACGTCACGCGCGGGCTGTCGTGGCTGCTCGAATCCGTCAATCTGCGAGCCGAAGCGCACCAGCAGGCGAACTCTTTCCTCGAAAGCCTTGCCCGACACGAGGGTCCGGCCTGTGCCGTGCTCGATCTGCGCATGCCCGGCCTGTCCGGCATCGAGGTGATGGAACGCATGGTGGCGCGCCGTCCCGACGTGCCGATCATCTTCCTGTCGGC
>CAZXXM010000271.1:0-2718 GCA_964644715.1 uncultured Salinisphaerales bacterium | reverse complement strand
AAGACCGTCGACGTCCATCGCGCGAACATCCTGCGAAAGCTGGAGGTCGCCAATGCGCGAGAACTGACCAGCCGTTTCCGGGCCGCCGTGAAAAAGGATTCGTGAGAGGCGCTGCTCGTTCGGGTAGGCGCCCCGGGGCCCGCGGGGCGGGCATGATTCGAAAACAGCCGTTCGCAGCACCATAAATTCGAGAGAGGAGAACAAGCGATGAACTTGAGCAAGACGCTGGACCAACTGCTGGCCGATGCCTGCGCCGGCAACCGCATCCCCGGCGTCGTCGCCACCGTGGCGGACGACAAAGGCGTGATCTACGAGGGCGCGGCCGGTCTGCGCTCCTGCGACAAGCCCGAGAAGATGACCGTCGACACGGTTGCCTGGTACGCCTCGATGACCAAGGCGGTCACCGGCGCCGCCGCGATGCAGATGGTCGAGCGCGGCAAGCTGTCGCTCGACGCGCCCGCGGCCAAAGTTCTGCCGGAGATCGGCAAGATCCAGGTGTTCGAAGGCTTCGACGCGGCCGGCAAGGCGAAGCTGCGCCCGTCCAAGGGCACGATCACCCTGCGCAACCTGCTCACCCACAGCGCGGGCTTCAGCTACGAGATCTGGAATCCGGACGTGGCGCGCGAACTGGAATCCCGCAACGTCCCCAACATCCTCAGCGGTACGCCGGCGACGTTCGAGCGCCCGCTGGTGCGCGATCCGGACACGAAGTGGGACTACTCGCCCGGCATCGACTTCGCCGGCCGCATGGTCGAGGAAGCGAGCGGTCAGAAGCTCGGCGACTTCATGCGCCAGAACCTGTTCGAGCCGCTCGGCATGACCACGACGACGTTCCAGCTCGGCGCCAAGCACCGCGAGAAGCTCGCCGGCGTCCACGCGCGCACGCCGGACGGCACGATCGTCCCGTACCCGCTGGAGGTCGGCCAGGGCGCGCCGTTCGAGATGGGTGGCCACGCGTTGTACGGCACCTTGCCGGACTACCTGCGTTTTACGCGTGCGATCCTGGGCGGCGGTGCGCTGGATGGCGCCCGGGTGCTGGAGGCCAAGACCGTCGCCGCGATGTCGCAGAACCAGATGGGCGAGCTGTTCGTGACCGACCTGCCGGATGCGCAACCGTATTCGAACGAGGTGAAGTGGTGGCCCGGAGTACCCTGCAAGTGGGGCCTGAGCTTCCTGATCAACACCAAGCCGACCCCGCAGGGACGCTCGGCGGGCAGCCTGATGTGGGCGGGCCTGGCCAACAGCTACTACTGGATCGACCCCGTCAAAAAAGTAACCGGGGCCATATCGACGCAAATCCTGCCGTTCTACGACGGGCCGGTGGTGAAGCTGCTGGAGGATCTCGAAACGGCCGTGTATCAGTCGCGAGGCTGAGCCGGACGCACAAAAAAAGACGCCACCTTTCGGTGGCGTTGAGTGCGGTCCCGCATGAGGCGGGACTGGAGGAGACTTTCCGACTGACTGATTCCGTTCGCTTTTGCGGTGACGGAACCGGGCCTTTCGGACCTCGAAGGTCAGGTCCTCTGACGTTGCGGGAGAGAACCCTCTGGTTCCCGTGCCGCGCTTCGATGGGTGTACTCTACGCATCGTGTTGCATCGCAGCAATTGATTTGTTTTAGCCGGCTCGTTTAGAAAAAATAATCTGTAGATGCGTCTCCCTCCTCTCAACTCCCTGCGCGCCTTCGAGGCCGCTGCCCGCCACCGCAGCCTGCGCAAGGCGGCGGCGGAATTGCACGTCACCCCCGCGGCGGTCAGTCACCAGATCAAGTCGCTCGAACAGTCGCTCGAGACCCTGGTGTTCAAGCGCCTGCCCCAGCACATCGAGCTGACGGCCGCCGGCGAAGCGCTGCTTCCACGCCTGACCGAGGCGTTCGAGCAGATGTCCGAGGCCGTCGCCGCGGTACGCCGGCTCAAGCATTCCGGCCAGGTCACGGTCGCCGCACCACCGGCCCTGGCGTCCAAGTGGCTCGCCCCCAGACTCCATCGCTTCGCCGCGCTGTATCCGGACATCGACCTGCACATCACGGCCGAAAGCACGCTGATCGACACCGTGCGCGAGGAAAGCGGTGAGGGCGGCAATCTGATGGAAAACGCGGACCTCGCCATCCGGTCCGGGCACGGCGAGTACGAGGGCTACGTCGTGGACCCTTTATTCCGCATCTACGCCACGCCCATGTGCAGCCCGCGCCTGCTCGGCGGCGCCCATCCGCTGCGCACGCCGGAAGACCTGCGGCATCACACGCTGCTGCATCACGAAACCGGCATGGACCAGACCGATTCGGAACGACCCAACTGGCTGGCCTGGCTCAAGGCGGCGCGCGTCGAAGGCGTGAATGCGCGCCGCGGGCCCACGTTCAACCAAGTGCAGATGGCGATGGAAGCGGCGGCCGACGGTCTCGGCGTCGTGCTGGGAATTCCAGTGGTGGCGGCGGCGGACCTCGAGTCGGGCCGTCTCGTCATGCCGTTCCAGCTCAGCCTTCCGATCGCCGCCTCGTACTACCTGATTCACGCCGAGAAAGCCGCGCGCGAGCCCAGTGTGGCCGCCATGCGTGACTGGCTGCTATCCGAGGCCAGCGGCGAGCGCTGGGCGGATCCGCCGTCCGCCCATCCGCCCGATACCTCGACCCCGTTGGCCGATTGAGCCGCGGGGCCTAGGGCCTGTTAACGCTATATCGGTCGCTGCGGCGGAGGTCGCTTTAGCGCAGCGCAAGGAACGAG
>CAZXXM010000270.1:3100-5135 GCA_964644715.1 uncultured Salinisphaerales bacterium | reverse complement strand
CTCAAGCTCGCGCTGGAGCAGGCGCACACCCGCATCCGCGACTACGCCGCGCACCAGCCGCTGACGCCGTTCGAATTCGCCGATCGCCACGGCAACCGCCTGGGCCAGCGCGTCACGCCGCTGGATCGCGTTGGCATCTACGTGCCGGGCGGCAAGGCCGCCTACCCGTCCTCGGTGCTGATGAACGCGGTGCCGGCCAAGGTCGCCGGTGTCCCCGAAATCATCATGGTGGTGCCGACGCCCAACGGCGAGACCAATGCCGCGGTGCTGGGCGCCGCCTACCTGGCCGGCGTCGATCGCGTGTTCCGGATCGGCGGGGCGCAGGCCGTGGCGGCGCTGGCCTACGGCACGCAGACCGTTCCGGCGGTCGACAAGATCGTCGGGCCCGGCAACGCCTACGTGGCGGCGGCCAAGCGCCTGGTGTTCGGCCAGGTCGGCATCGACTCGATCGCCGGACCTTCGGAGATCGTCGTCATCTCCGATGCCGGCAGCGACCCGCGCTGGATCGCGATGGACCTGTTCAGCCAGGCCGAGCACGACGAGGACGCGCAGTCGGTGCTGATCTCGCCGGACGCCGATTTCCTCGAGCGCGTGTCGCGCGCGATGGACGAACGTCTCGCCGAATTGCCGCGCAGCGAGATCGTGCGGGCGTCGATCGGCGATCGCGGTGCGCTGATCAAGGTGCGTTCGTTCGACGAGGCGGTGGACGTGTCCAACCGGATTGCGCCAGAGCACCTGGAACTGGCGGTCGACGATCCGCGCGCGCTGCTCGACCGCGTCCGTCACGCCGGGGCCGTATTTCTCGGCCGCCATACGCCGGAGGCCTTCGGCGACTACTGCGCGGGCCCGAACCACGTCCTGCCGACGTCGCGCGCCGCGCGCTTCTCCAATCCGCTGGGCGTCTACGAATTCCAGAAGCGTACGAGCCTGATCGAGTGCACGCCGGACGGCGCACGGGTGATGGCCGGGATCGCCGGGACGATCGCGGACGCCGAAGGCCTGCAGGCTCACGCGACCTCGGCGCGGGACCGCGCGTAGTCGTAGCCCGGACGAAGTACGGGGTTGCGCCATCCAGATGGAGGCACCCCGGACTTCGTCCGGTATCTACGGATCGGAGATCCCGACCGCTTGTCCACGTTTTGATTCGAAGCGCCCGGCTGCCACACTCTCGTGCATGCGCCTACGAATCGCTCTTGCCGCTCTCGCTGTCCTGCTCGCCGGCTGCGAGCCCTCGTTCAACGTCGATCTGGTGGCCACGCCGCTGGCCGACGAAGACGCCATCGCCACGATCCGGCTCGACGGCGTGGAACTGCGCAAGACCGACGGCAACACCGACAAGCTCACGCGCAGCTCCACCGGCGAATACATCGTCGATGCGACGGTCGACACCGTCCCGGAAGACCTGCTGTCCAACAGCGACATCGACGGCGGCCGCTACGACGGCCTGAAGCTGCTGCTGGCCGACGATCTCGGCGACGTGTCCCGTCCCGGCCGCGCGGACGAAACCATCGAAGCCGGAACGGCGACCCTGCTCTACGCGCCGGTGTCCTTCGACATCGACGAGGACGACGACAAGACGACGTCGCTCGTCGTCGCGCTCGACCTGGTGCTGTCGCTGTCGGAAAAAGAGAACGAGGCCGGCTTCACGCTCGACCCGCTGATCCGCGTGATGGACATCGACGACGCTTCGAGCGTCAGCGGCAGCATCCCCGCTTCACGATTCGCCGATCCGGCCTGCAGTACGGGAACGACGCTGGTCTACGCCTTCGCCGGACGGGACATCGAGCCGGACGAGCGCGACGGAACCGGCGTGGAGCCCTACGCCACGGCGCCCATCATCCGCCGCGGAACCGGGAACGCCGGTACGTATCTGCTCGACTACCTGCCGCCCGGCGACTACACGCTCGCGTTCACCTGCGAGGGCCAGTTCGAGAACGGCCGCTTGCCCTCCGAAGACGAAGAGATCGATTTCTTCGAGGGCGGTCAGGTCCAGCTGAAGGCAGGCGAGAGCGTGCGCGTCGATTTCGAAAGCTGA
>CAZXXM010000270.1:0-3000 GCA_964644715.1 uncultured Salinisphaerales bacterium | reverse complement strand
CCGACTTTCTTTCCGAAAACGCTTCAATGCAAGACAAGTCGGCGTTGCTCGGCAGCCTCAAGATCGACCGCGGCCCGATCGAGGATCCGCCTTCCGGAAAGGGCCGCCTGATCGTGATCCTCGCCCTCGTGGCGCTGCTCGTCGGCGCCGCAGTCTGGTTCCTGAAACCGGACGCGGCCGTTTCGATCACGACGACGACGGCCCGTGCACAGGGCGCCGGCGGCGCGGAGGCCGGATCCGTGCTCGACGCATCTGGCTACGTCGTGGCCCGTCGCCGCGCGACGGTCTCGTCGAAGGTCACCGGCAAGGTGGTCGAGCTGATGATCGAGGAAGGCTCGCGCGTCGAGCAGGGCCAGGTGCTCGCGCGCATCGATGATTCCAACCTGCGGGCGCAGCTGGACCTGGCGCGCTCCCAGCTCGAAGCGTCCAGGGCCCAGCTCGCCGAAATCCAGGTGCAGCTGGTGGAGGCGGATCGCAACCTGAAGCGCACGAAGGAACTCGCGGGCCGCCAGTTGCTCAGCCAGTCGGCGCTCGATACCGCGCAGGCCAATGCCGACACCTTCCGTGCACGGCTCGAGAGCACGCGTCGCAACGTGTCGGTGGCCGAGCGCAGCGTGGCGGTGCAGCAGCAGGAGGTCGACGACACGATCGTGCGAGCGCCCTTCGCCGGCGTCATCACCGTGAAGAACGCGCAGCCCGGCGAGATGATCTCGCCGCTGTCCGCCGGCGGCGACGGTACGCGTACCGGCATCGGCACGCTGGTGGACATGGATTCGCTGGAAGTCGAAGTCGACGTCAACGAGAACTTCATCAACCGCGTGCACGCCGGCCAGGAGGCGCAGAGCACGCTCAACGCCTACCCGGACTGGAAGATCCCGTCCGAGGTGATCGCGGTGATTCCGACGGCCGATCGAAGCAAGGCCACCGTCAAGGTCCGCATCGCGCTGAAGGTCAAGGATCCGCGTGTGCTGCCAGACATGGGCGCGCGCGTCAGCTTCATGGCCGAGAAGGCCAGCGACACCGGCAAGCCGGTGCGTCCGGTCGTGCTCGTCGCCACGTCGGCCGTGAACCGCGGCGCGCAGGAGGCCGTCGTGTTCGTGCTGCGCGGTGAGACCGTGGAGCGTCGCGCCGTCACCCTGGGCGACACGCGCGGCGACGACCTCGAGGTGACGGCAGGGCTGTCCGGCGGCGAGACATTGGCCATCGGCGATTTCGCGAAGCTCGCCGACGGCGTGCGGGTCGCGGTCAAGAGCAAGGAGTAGAGAACATGGCTGAAACGCTGATCGCGCTGGAGCGGGTGTCGAAGCACTACGTGCGCGGCAAGGAAAAGGTCGAGGTGCTGCACGAGCTGTCGCTGGGCATCGAGCAGGGCGACTTCCTGGCGCTGATGGGGCCCTCGGGCTCGGGCAAGACGACGCTGCTCAATCTGATCGGCGGACTCGACCAGCCCAGCGCCGGCACGATCACGGTGTCGGGACAGCGCATCGACACGCTGTCCGGCGGACGCCTTGCCCAGTGGCGTGCCCGCAACGTCGGCTTCGTGTTCCAGTTCTACAACCTGCTGCCGGTGCTCACCGCGGCGCAGAACGTCGAGTTGCCGCTGCTGCTCACGAAGCTGTCGCGATCCGAGCGGGCCCGCCGCGTGCAGATCGCACTGACCGTCGTGGGCCTGGAAGATCGCGCGCGCCACAAACCCTCGGAGCTGTCGGGCGGCCAGGCGCAGCGCGTGGCCATCGCCCGCGCGCTCGTCGCCGATCCGACCTTGCTGGTCTGCGACGAACCGACCGGCGATCTGGATCGCAAGACCGCCGACGAAGTTCTCGGCCTGTTGCAGACGCTGAACCGCGAGCACGGCAAGACGCTGATCATGGTCACGCACGATCCGCGTGCGGCCGAGTACGCAACCCACCAGCTGCACATGGACAAGGGCCGGTTGATCGAAGCCGGCGCGCAGGCCTGAGCGGAAGACTCCGATGAAATTCTTTCCGCTGCTGTGGGCGACGCTGTGGCGCCGCAAGCCCCGCACGATCTTCACGATGCTGTCGATCGTCGTGGCCTTCCTGCTGTTCGGGATGCTGCAGGCCGTCAACGTGGCCTTCAGCCAGGGCGTCGAGATGTCGGGCGCCGACCGCCTGATCACGCACGGCAAGTATTCGTTCACCGAGATCCTGCCCTACGGCCACTACCAGCAGATCCGCTCGGTGCCGGGCGTGGCGAAGGTCTCGCACGCGACCTGGTTCGGCGGGCAGTACCAGAGCGAGTCGAATTTCTTCCCGATCATGCCGGTCGATCAGGACACCTACTACGACGTCTATCCCGAATTCGTCGTGCCCGACGAGCAGCTCGCCGCGTTCAAGCAGGGCCGCACCACCTGCATCGTCGGGCGCGGGCTGGTCGAGAAGTTCGGCTGGAAGATCGGCGACACGATTCCGATCCAGGCGACGATCTGGCCGAAGAAGGGCGGCAGCAATGCCTGGGAGTTCCAGCTCGTCGGCGTCATGGACGCACGCGACCCGACGATGAAGGGCCAGGAGAATTTCATGGTGTTTCGCTGGGACTACTTCGACGAGGCGCGCGCGTTCGGCCAGGGCACCGTGGGCTGGTACAACGTCAAGGTCGCCAACCCGGCGGAAGCCGAAACCGTCGGCCGCGCGATCGACAAGCTGTTCGCGAATTCTCCGAGGAGACGCTGACCGAGACCGACAAGGCGTTCAACGCTGCCTTCGTCAAGCAGTTCGGCGACATCCAGTTCCTGATCGCCTCGATCATCGGCGCCTCGTTCTTCAGCCTGATCATCATCACGGGCAACACGATGATGCAGTCGGTGCGCGAGCGCATCCCCGAGCTCGCCGTGCTCAAGACCCTCGGCTTTCGTGACGGCGGCGTGCTGGCGCTGGTACTGGCCGAGTCCGCTCTGCTGTGCCTGATTGCGGCCGGCGTCGGCATGCTGTTGTCGACGTTCGCGTCGGGATTCCTCAAGCCCTTCCTGCCGGGCCTGGA
>CAZXXM010000269.1:2757-5147 GCA_964644715.1 uncultured Salinisphaerales bacterium | reverse complement strand
CGTGCGGTGAGAAATCCGAAATACGGACCGCCGCTGGCCAGCGGCGAACCCAGCGGCTGGCCCTCACCGCAGACGATGTCGGCGCCGCGCGCGCCCCAGGTGCCGGGCGGCTTGAGCACGGCGAGCGACGTCGGATTCACCAGCGCGATCACCAGCGCGCCCTGTGCGTGTGCCCAGTCGGTCAGCGCGTCCACGTCTTCGAGCACGCCGAAGAAATTGGGCTGCGCGATGACGACCGCCGTCGGCGCGTCGGTGTCCGCTACGCCAGGCTTCGTGCGGCCTGTCGCCGGGTCGTACGGCATCGTCTGCGTCCGCAGCCCCTGGGCGGCGGTGCAGCTGGTCACGACCTCGGCGTAGTAGGGATGTAGCGCGCGGGGCAGCAGCACCTTCAACGAAGGATTCGCATCGTTGGCACGCGCTGCCATCAGGATCGCTTCGGCGAGCGCCGTGGCGCCGTCGTAGAGCGAGGCGTTGGAGACCTCCATGCCGGTGAGCTCCGACATCATCGTCTGGAACTCGTACAGCAGCTGCAGCGTGCCCTGGCTCGCCTCGGCCTGGTACGGCGTATAGGCCGAGTAGAACTCGCCGCGGGTCGTGATCTCCCACACCGCGGCGGGGATGTGGTGCTCGTACGCACCGGCTCCGCAGAAGTTGAGCAGCCGCCCGTCCTGCGCCGCGCGCTCCGACATCAGGCGCGTGATCTCCATTTCCGACAGGCCTTCGGGCACGCCCTTCAGCTTGCCGCAGCGCAGATCGGCCGGAATCTCGTCGAACAACGCGTCGATGCTGGGAGCGCCGATGGTTCCGAGCATCTGTTTGACGTCGGAATCGGTGTGCGGAATGAAGGGCATTCGGATCGAAGGAGTAGGAGTGGGGGGCGGTGGATGCGGACTCAGGCGTCCGCGACGCTCTTCTCGTAGCCGGCCGCGTCGAGCAGGCCGCTCACGTCCGCCGCGTTGGACGGCTTCATCTTCCACATCCAGCCCGCGCCGTAGGGGTCGGTGTTCAGGATCTCGGGGGCATCGGACAGCGCGGCGTTCGCGGCGATCACTTCGCCGGCGATCGGCGCGTAGACGTCGGACGCCGCCTTCACCGATTCGACGACCGCGCAGGATTCGCCGGCCGCGAGCTGGCGCCCGACTTTCGGCGTCTCGACGAACACCAGGTCGCCGAGCGCGTTCTGCGCGTGGTCGGTGATGCCGATGGTGACCGTGCCGTCGGCTTCGACGCGTACCCATTCGTGCGACTTGGCGTACTTCAATTCCTTCGGGGTGTTGCTCATGTGCGGCTCCGATGTTTTCCGGTTTGGCTGTCTGTGGAACGTGCTGATCAGATCAGCACTTTTCCGTTACGTGCGAACGGCGGCTTGAGGACCCGGGCAGCTTGCCACTCGCCCCGGATCTGCACCTCGCACGCGGTCTCGTCGGTGGGTGTGATGCGCGCAAGCGCGATCGAACGCTTCAAGGTCGGCCCGAACCCGCCGCTGGTGATTTCGCCGGTGGCGCCCGACGCGAAGCGCACCGGCATGTGGGCGCGAAGCACGCCGCGGCCTTCGAGCAGCAGGCCCACCTGGCGCGCATGCGGTGTCTGTCGCTGCTTCTCCAGCGCGGCACGCCCGATGAAATCGCGGTCCGGCGTCAGCGCCAGCGTCCACGCCAGACCCGACTCGAGCGGCGTCACCGACTCGTCCATGTCCTGCCCGTAGAGATTCATCCCCGCTTCGAGACGCAGCGTGTCGCGTGCGCCCAGGCCGCAGGGTTTCACGCCAGCGGCGAGCAGTTGTTCCCACAGGTTCACAAGCCGCGCATGCGGCGCGACGATCTCGTAGCCGTCCTCGCCGGTGTAGCCGGTGCGGGCGACGAACAGTTCGCCCGCCTCGCAGGCGTTGAAGTTGCCGAGCGCGGCGGCCTCTGCGGCGAGCGCCGGCGGCAACAATCCCTCGACGATCGCGCGCGCCTGCGGCCCCTGCACGGCGAGGATGCCGAGATCGTCGCGGCGCTTCACGTCGACGTCGAACGCGCCCGCATGCTGCTCGATCCACGCGCAGTCCTTGTCCGCGGTGCCCGCGTTCACGATCAGCCGGAAATACGATTCGTCGCGGTAATAGGCGATGAGGTCGTCCAGCACCTTGCCGTCCTCGCGCAGCAGGCAGGAGTACAAGGCCTTGCCGGGGATCCGCAGCTTGGCGACGTCGTTGGCCAGCAGATGCGACAGGAATTCGCGTACGCGCTCGCCGTGCAGGTCGACGACCACCATGTGCGCGACGTCGAACATGCCGGCATGCGTGCGCACGGCGTGATGCTCGTCCAGCTGCGAGGCGTACTGGATCGGCATCTCCCAGCCGGCAAAGTCCACGAGGCGGGCCCCGAGCTTCTGGTGCTGTTCGTGGA
>CAZXXM010000269.1:0-2657 GCA_964644715.1 uncultured Salinisphaerales bacterium | reverse complement strand
TCCCAGCCGGCAAAGTCCACGAGGCGGGCCCCGAGCTTCTGGTGCTGTTCGTGGAGTGCGGTTTTCTTGAGCATGCGATCCCGTACGAAAGAGCCGTAGCGACGACAGTCGGTGATCGCTCCCCTGTCTTTCCGGTGAACCACCCGGACCTGAGAGTTCAGGTGCGATGCCGCCACACCATGCCCCATCGGTGGTCCGCTCGCGCGGACGCTCTCCAGAGTCGATACGCCGGTCCTTCGACTGGCACCCACGCGCTCCGTTTGCCTGAGCGATTGACGAGCGAATTGCGCCTTCGGCGCCGGCCCGCCTCGAAGCGGTCCGGTCTCTCGCGCGTGGATTGATATCGTGGACGGATCATAGCCGCTGGACGCATCGGCCGGAACCCGGGTGTCCTGTCGAACGTAGGCCGGACGAAGTCCGGGGCGTCGCGCGCAAATCGAGCGCGACCCCCGGACTTCGTCCGGGCTACGGGTCGAGTCTGCGCAGGAATTCGAGCAGGGCCTTGTTGGTCTCCTCGGGTCGCTCCTGCTGCGTCCAATGCCCGCAACCGGCGAACACCTGGGTGCCGGTGAAGTTCGGCATCCGCTCCTTGGCGCGCGCGATGGTCTCCAGGCCCCAGCCGCGGCAGACGTCGAATTCGCCGGTCAGATACAGCGCCGGTACCGTCATCGGCTTGCCCGCCTGGTTCTCGAGTTCCTGCCAGCTCGCGGTCAATTCGCGGTAGTAGCTCAGCGGACCGCTGACACCGGAGCGCTCGAATTCGCCGACGTAGAAATCGAGGTCGGCTTCCGTGAACCAGGCGGGCTGGCGGGGCGGCGACAGGAAACGCTCCTTCATCCGGTGGCCGTGCGGCACGCACATCGCGCTGCCGCGGATGATCTCGACCGGGTCCATCGTGTCGAAGTTGATGCCGAGGCCGGACAGCGCATCGCCCGACAGCGACCACACGCCATCGCGCAGCCAGCCGCGCAGATCCGATTCGAATTCCTGCACCACCGGCCCGAGCGTGCCGAAGTAGTCCTGGTAGAAATCCTGGCCGGGACCCGCGAGCTCCTTGTGCATGACGTCCGGCGAACGCTCGCCGAACGGGCAGCCGGGCAGGCCGACGAGTCCGCGGTCCGCGAACGGGACGCTGAGGCCGACGACGCCGCGGAAGACCTCCGGGTGCAGCCAGGCGCTCACCCAGGCCACCGGCGCGCCCCAGTCGTGTCCGACGACGAAGGCCTCCTTCTCGCCGAGCGCATGCACCACGCCGACCGCGTCCGCCACCAGCGCGCGGATGCGGTACGACTCCGGCGTCCAGAATTTCGACGAGCGTCCGTAGCCGCGCTGATCGATCGCCACCGCCCGGTAGCCGGCCGCGGCCAGCGCGCCGAGCTGGTGGCGCCAGGAATACCAGGACTCCGGGAAGCCGTGGATCATCAGCACCATCGGTCCGCTGCCTTCCTCGACGGCGTGGATGCGGGTGCCACGGATGTCGAGCAGGTGGTGCTTTCGCGTGGTCATCGGATTTCCGGGGTCGACGTTCGACGAGACCGGATTCTGGCCGATCCGGCGAGCGGACTCACTGCAAGGCAACGAGGAGGGCGCGAGGCCCAGTAGACCGGACGAAGTCCGGGGTTCCCCTTCGAATGGACCGGCACCCCGGACTTCGTCCGGGCTACGGATTAGGCTCGCGCCGCGAGAACGTTCTTCAAGGGCGCCATGCGATCGACCGCTCGCAAGCCCAGGCTCAGCAGCCGCCGCCAGCCGGGGAAGTCCAGCGCAAAGGCGCGGCCGAGCGCGTCGGTCAGCGCGAGCATTTCGAGATTCTCGGCCTGACGCGCCCGCTCGTAGCGCTGCAAGGTACGCAGCGCGCTCCAGTCGCGACGCGCCCTGCGCGCGTCGGCCAGATCCGCGCAGAGCTGCGCGGCATCGGCCAGCCCGAGGTTCAGGCCCTGGCCCGCGAGCGGGTGGACGACGTGCGCGCTGTCGCCGATCAGTGCGCATCGCGATGCGACGTAGCGACGGGCGTGCAACAGGCGCAGCGGGAACGACAGGCGGCGCGTCGGCGCGGACAGCTCGCCCGCGGCGGACTGCACCGCGTCCTGCAGATGCTGCGCGAACGTCGCGTCGTCGAGATCGAGCAGCGCCTGCGCGTCGGCCTCGGTCGTCGACCACACCAGCGAGCGTCTCCCATCCGCCAGCGGCAACAGCGCCACCGGACCGGAGGGCAGGAAGCGCTGCAGGGCGACGCCGCGGTGCGGCTCGCTGCAGGCGACGTGACAGACCACGGCCGTGGAGGCATAGCTCCAGCCCGCGGCGTCGATGCCGGCGGCCTCGCGGATCGACGACTCGGCGCCCTCGGCTCCGATCACGAGCCGGGCCGACAGCCAGCTTCCATCGGACAGTTCGAGGCCGGCCGGTGACTCGGGATCGGCGTCGAAGTGCACGGCCTGCAGGCCGACGCCGGTTCGCGCGCAGCCGGCCGGAAGCGCCGCCCACAGCGTTCTCGCGAGTGCGCGGTGTTCGACGATCCAGCCCAGGCCCGGCGCCCCGGCATCGGCGGCATCGAAACGCAGCGCGCGCGACGGATCGCGGTCCCAGACCTGCATGCGCTGGATCGATTCCGCGCGCGTCGAGGCGATCGCGTGCCACAGTCCCAGGCCTTCGAGAAA
>CAZXXM010000268.1:0-5162 GCA_964644715.1 uncultured Salinisphaerales bacterium | reverse complement strand
TTCATGGAGCTGCGTGCCGCGCCGCCGATGTTCCGGTGGATCTTCGAGGGCTGGGCGCTGCTCTGCCCGCTATTGCTCGTCGCGCTTTTCCTGCGCGGGGCTTGATCGGCGAAGAATGTAGCCAATAGCGTCATCACCCGCCGACATCGATCCTCAGGCGGTTCCTTCCGTCCCGCAGGTGCCGATCGACGAGCGACTTGTCGACCCGCGCCGCGCCGCGCCGATGGGGATTGGCACCCGACGTGAACGCGAGAGTCTGTTCGTTGAGAACGATGCCGTTCACGCCGGAGCCGGATCCACGAATCGAATAGTGAACCTCGAACGGCCGGCCCAGGAACCGGACCTCGACGCACATTCCGTCGAATTCGGCCGGAATGACGGGATCGATGCTCAAGCCCGCATGCTCGACGCTCAGGCCCAGGAACCGGCGCACGATCAGGCCCAGTGCGATGCCCGCGCCGCTCGAATACACGCGCCATCCGCCGTCGAGCGCGATCGTGCCCGCCGCGACGCGGTCGTATTCCTGGCTGGCCTGGTAGCGGTCCTCGAACGCGGCGTCGGAGCTGGAGTAATAGCAGTTGGCCTGGCGCAGCGTTGCCGTCGGCACCACCGACCGGATGCCGATGGGATTGGCCTGGCACAGGGCGTGGAAGAAGCGCTCGGCGTCGCCTATATGCGCCAGCGCCTGCGCGTAGCGCAGGTGGGCATGCATGTACATCAGACCGATCTCGCGCCCGAAATAAGTCGCGGTCTCCGCGCGCTGAAAGAGCTGCTGCGGACCTCCGTGGTACTTCATCGGCCGGTCGAACAGACGAACGCCGTCGGGCCCGCTGAGCCGGGTTTCGAGCAGCCGCAGATGCTCGCGGGCCTGCTCCGGAGTGAACAGGTCTTCGAGAATCGCGTGGATCATTGCGAGCGCGCTGTACTGGACGCCCGTCGTCGTGTCCGTCGGATGCAGCAACGGTCGTCGGTCTCCGTTGGGCTCGAACAGCAGATAACCGGTCAGCACGCCGTCGACCAACAGGTACTTCTGAAAATCGGCGCGCAGGGCGTCCACGCGGTTGTCGAGCGCCACGGCGTCCGCCTCACGACCGACGCCGCGAAGGCCGGTGGCCAGCGTGCTCAGCGCCTGGACCTGCAAGGTCACCGTCCAGGCGCTGCACAGCCGTTCGCGCATCACGGGGTCCGCCGGCTGCAGGGAGTCGTTCCAGTCTCCGTGTCCGTAGGCCGCGAGCGAGGTCCCGGGAATCACGCGCTTTTCGACGACGGCCAGGGCGCGCTTCACGTGCTCCCACAGCGTCACATCCTCGCCGCCGTCGAAGAACGGGACGCGGGTATCCAGCAGGTCACCATCTCCGGACGCGATCAGGTACTGACCGACAACCAGCAGGGGCCAGAGCACGATGTCGCCGTGCGAGTCACCCGGACGGATGTTCCGCTCGCGCTCGAAGAACATGAACCACTGCGGCCAGTCGCCGTCGGCGTTCTGCGTTCGCATCACGCGCAGCAGCAGATCGCGTATCGGCGCCACGCGGTCGAGCGCCATCAGCATTTCGACCGGGCCCTGGCAGACGTCGCGCGTGCCCCACCCGCCTCCGGAATACTGCTCGAGGCCGCGCGGCGACAGGTAGTGCACCAGTGCGTTGTGCGTGAGCCAAGGCGCGATGTCCGCCAGGCGCGTCAAGGGTTCGGATCGCGGATCGTCGGCCCGCGGACGGATCGAGAGTGCGGGAATCAGGGCTTCGCCGTCGCCGACCGCGAGCGGTGCCTCGCGGGCATCGCGGATCAGTTCGCCGCAAATCCGCAGTCCGATGCGGCTCGCGGCCGATGTCACGATGCAGACGAAGGGCTCCCGGCGCGTCCGTCCGTCCAGGAACAGAAGTTCATCGCCACCGACGCTTTCGAAAAGCGTCCCTGGCTGCGCTGATATCCGGTAGCGGCCGTCCGGAAAGCGACGTCCCACATCCGAGTCTGCCGATGCGCCGATGACGACATCCGAGCCTTCGATGCGCCAAAGCGCCGGGCCCAGGATGCTGCCGTCGTCGCCGTTCAGCGCGATGTGATGAGAGACCAGACAGCGCAACGGTGGGCCGGCGGCCACTTCGATCATCAAGGAAACTTCGTGAGGATCGCTGTACGCCTCCGCGCGAACATGGATCTCGCCACGTTCGTGTCGGTAGATCCACCGGCAGGCTTGCGTGGACATCTCGAACGCGGACGGAACGTCCAGCAGATGCCAGACCCCGTCGATCTCCACGAACACGCGTTGTCCGTGCGAACGGAACAGGCCCAGGTAACTGTGCACGGTCGAAAGCATGCGGTTGATGCTCACGTGACCCTGCGCGAGCATCGAATGGAACACGCCGGCCATCCACGCGGTCGACGTCAGCGCGTGTTCGTCGGGCGTCAGATGCCGGCCCGTGCGCAGCAGATGCCCATGTGGTCGCAGGGTTTCGAGTTCCTTGGCGCGCATGACGACGTGATGCGCCTCGTCGTGGAAGAACGACAGCAGCTGCCCGCCTGCGCCCGATTCCACGTGCCGCCAAGGCATCGGGAACAAGGCGTTCAATGCCGGTTCGTCGAGGTCGATGCAGCACAAGCGCGGCGCGACCGTGAAGCGCGATGCCGATGGCGGAAAGCTTGCCCCCTGATGTCGTGGATCCGCCGGGCGCGCCTCGGGCAGCGCGAGCAGTTCGCACACCCGCGCCAGATCGGTATCGGAGGTCGCCTGCGGATGATGGGCCCAATACCCTCCAAAGAAGCCGGCGTCGACGCTGCCGCCCGCGGGGAGTTCGATCGGCGCGTCGCGGATCACCAGCAGCGAATGCTCGTGCTGAAGGCGACGGCTCGGCAGCTCGCCCGAGAGCCCGGCCGGCATCCGGTTCCCTCGCGTGGACAGTCCGTGGAACTGCAACGCGTCCGTCGAAAACGAAGCTCCCCTGCGCAAGGAGCCGATCAGGCTCCAGGGATTGCGCCCGTCTGCCGCCTGGTTCTGGCGTGTCGCGAGCAAGGTTCCGTGCTCGGGATGCGAGAGCGCCGAGTGGTCCAGGTATTGACTCACGTAGAACTCGTTGAGCCGGACGGCCCCGTAGGGCGCCAGCGCGATGTCCTGCGCGTACGTGAGGTCGACGCGCTGCGCGATCGAAGCCGTGCTGTGGAGGCGGACTTGCCAGAACCACGCCGGGGCGCCTGCCGCGAGCACGAGCGAAATCGAATACCGGATGCCCTTCCATTCGCCGATGCCGACGGCGGCGTTGTCCGGCCCGTCGACCTGAAACGACGTCGGGCTCGCCGGACCGAGCAGCGGCGTGACCTCGAGCGTGTCGCCGAGACGCCGCAGATAGAGGTTGCCGGCGCTGCCTTCCATCTCGTTGCCGACGAAAAGCGCCAGGGCGATGTTGCCGACATCGAAGCGGCGCATGGCCCCGGACGTCGTCAGCTCGACACGCATTCCGGAATGACCCCGTAGCGATCTTCCCGCTGCGGAAGCGACGGTCTGTTTCAAGGCTAGGCTCCGATCACGTTCATTCGACAGCCAGATGGCGATGGCGACGATAGCAGTGAGCATGCCCGCCGGTCGCCGCCGTGCGCGCCATTCGCGCGCGTTTCGGCGCAATGCCGCGGGCGCATAAAAAAACCGCTGCCGGAAGCAGCGGTGAACGGGGGGAGGGTGACGCTTGGCCGGCGCTGAACAGGGACAGCGCGGCTTCGACGTCGAGCCTATTTTCACGAGGCTCGCGAATGTCCGCATTGACCCAGGTCAACGCACGGCGGCGGCGACGAGGCGCTCGATTTTCCGGCGAGGTGCCGACGTCGTCAGTGGAAGACCCGGGTGAGATCGCCCGATGCCGACGGCTTGCCATCGCCGATTCGGGTCGAGGCGCTCGCAGAACGGCGATGCGCGGCGCGGGCGTTGTCCTTTGCCCGGACCCGGCGTGGCACCAGCAGGGCGTACTCCAGCCACGCGGGCTGAGCCAGCGCCCAGGCCGCTCCGGCGTCCGTCAACGCGATCGCATGACGATCGCCGTCACGGAGCAGCCGGAGACGGCCAGAGCCACTCATCCGGTCGATCGCGGGCTTGAAGTCGGTGGCGCGAATGCCGTAAGCGTCCCACAGCTTCTCGACGCACTGAACGTCGACCGGCTGACCGAGCGGCGTGCCGAGCTGGCGAAGCGCGTTCGTCACGGCGAGCTCGGCGCGGATTTCGAAAGTCTTCATGAAGGTCTCGATGAGAAGTACCGGCCCTAGCCTCGCCCCGCTCCGCGCAGCCGGCATTGACTCGCGTCAATGCGAAAGGAGTTCGCTTCCGTCGCACCCGCCCCGGCCGCCTGCCGAACCGATAGACTGAATTCGTGACCGCACGATCCGATTCCAATGGGGCCGAACGCTTCGAAGCGCTGCTCGACGCTGCGGTCGACGCGATCGTCCTGATCGACAGCATCGGCGACATTACGCGGTTCAACCCTGCCGCCGAGCGCCTATTCGGTTATTCCGAAGCCGACGTGATAGGGCGCAACGTCCGCATGCTGATGCCGCAGCCCTATCGCGGCGAACATGACGACTACATGTCCCGGTATCTGCAGACCGGCCGGAAGCGGATCATCGGCATCGGCCGCGAGGTCGTGGCCTGCCGCCGCGACGGCAGCCGGTTCCCGATCGATCTGTCCGTCGGCGAATTCCGGCGCGGAAGCGAACGCGGCTTCGTCGGCATTCTCCGGGACATCTCCGAGCGGCACGCGCAGGAGTCGCGGCTGCGCAACAAAGCCGAGCAGCTCCGCCTGCTGCTGGAGCACGCGCCGACACCCGTGGTCGTGACCGACCCGCAGGGCTGGATTCGCAATGCCAACGCAGCCTGCGTGAACCTGCTCGGATACGACATCGAATCCCTGCGGCGGATGCAGTTGTCCGACATCGTGGAAGCCGAAGATCGTGACGACGTTCTGTCGGACCTCGAACAGGCCCGCGCAGGCAGCGAGACGCATCAACGGGAGGTGCGCCTGCGCCATCGGCAAGGTCATTCGCTGCCGGTGCTGTTCTATTCGGGTTGCGGCCGCGACCAGGATGGCCGCCCCCTGCTGATCATCGCGGAACTGCTCGACCGGACGGCGCTCCAGCAGGCCACGCGCGAAGTCGATCGCCTGCGCGACCGGCTCGCGCACGCG
>CAZXXM010000267.1:2405-5195 GCA_964644715.1 uncultured Salinisphaerales bacterium | reverse complement strand
AGCGCGATGTGAAACAGCCCGTAATCGGTTTCGTAGGTACCGCCCACCGGCACCTTTGGCGCGGCCGCGATGGGCTGACCGAACGCCGCCACTCCCATCATCTCCCTGAACTCGGGATGGCCGAAGTTATCGAGAAGGGTCAGGCGCAGATAGCGTCCCACCGCGGGCGTCACCGCGAAGCGCTGGCCGTCGGTGGCATCGGCCAGCGTGAAATCGCCGAGGGCGCGCCAGGGGCCGGCCGCTGCGTCGGCGATCTCGAATCGGGCGTGCTTCACGGCGCTGCCAGGCGTGTCGACGGACGCGGTGTCGAATCCGACCGCGACGATGCGGCTCGGCCCCGACAGTTCGAAAACCGCTACCTGCGGTGCTTGGTCGCCCTTCGGCGCGCACCACCCGGATCCCGGTGCTTCGTCGATCAGGCCGGTCGCGGACCAGCCGAAGTCGTACTCGGCAGGCGCCTGTACCCAGCGCACGCCGCTGCCGATGGAGATCAGATTGCTGTCACCCGCCGCCGCGGGGGCGGCGACCGCAGCGGGAGCCAAGAGGGGAAGGATGACGGCGCAGAGGCATTCACGGAGGTTCATTGCCCACCCTAGGACGCTTCGTCGAACGCGGACAATTGCCCGAAAGGGCAATGGGTCGGGGCCGGCGATCGAACGAATCGCCGGGGCGCTTCCTGATCCGGCAGGGCGTCGCACCTATTCCAGCGTCACCGGCTGATTGAGCCGATAGCCGAAATTGCGCAAGGTCAGAATCAACTGCGCATCGTCCAGCTGGATTTCCAGCTTGGTGCGCAGACGGCTCATCGTCACGGCCAGATTGTCCCGGCTGAGCTGAGCGTTCCCCATGCAACGCAGCTGCAGCAACAGCTGCTCCGAATCCGCTCCTTCGAGCGGCGCCAGGGTCAGCTGTTCCAGGATCGCGCACTCCGTCGCCGTCAGCACCGCCTGCCGGCGCTTCGGAGACGTCAGCACCTGGGCTTGCCGGTTGAGTACGTAGTTCGACGAGAGGGGCTCACCTTTATGGCGGCTGGCGAGGTTGCGAACCACCGCATCGAGCTCGGCCACGTTGGTTGGCTTGGTCAGGTAGACGTCGGCACCCGCGTCATAACCGATCGTGCGGTCCACCGGGCGGACGCGCGCCGTCAGCAGGATGATCTTGATCCTCGGATGGCTCTTGCGCAGCCGGCGTGTGATTGAGAGGCCGTCTTCGTAAGGCAGATTCAAATCCAGCACCACGATGTCGATCGGTCCGTTCGCCAGCAGGCGGTTCAGGGATTCACCGCAGTCCGCGCCCGAGACCCGCCGGCCGGGTCGCTCGAGATAGCTCACCAGCAGATCGCGCAGCGTGTCGTTGTCTTCGACCACCGCAATGGTCAGGCAGTCTTCGGTCGCGTTCATGCGGGCATCCTCAGCGTAAACACCGCGTCGTCTTCGTCGCGGCGGTAGTCCACCTTGCCGCCCACCAATTCCGACACCCGGCGGACCCAGTAGAGACCCAGGCCGGTGCCGCCGCCGTGCTGCGCGGTCGGGGAGCGGTAGTACTTCTGGAAAAGACGCGCGGGATCGGGCCAGCCGGCGCGCCCCACGCGATTGCGGACCTCGATCTGCAAATCCTCGCCCTGGCGATGGACGCGCAGCGTGACGCCCTGATCTTTCGGTGAATATTTCAGGGCGTTGTCCACCAGATTGCCGAGCATCAGCAGCAACAGCTTCGCGTCGACATGTCCTTGCAAGGTCTTCGGATGCGCCATGTGGATGCGCTCCCGCTGGCGATGATCCCGCAGCCAACGCAGAAGCAGCTCGGCGATGTCTTCGGGCATGCGCTCGTTCACCAAGGCGCCCTGTTCCAGGCGGTCGACGTCGAGGCAGCGATTGAGGACCGAATCGATGCCGTCCACGGCCTCCTGGATGTTGCGGAACCGCTTTTCCTGTTCCGCGGCATCGTGCATGCGGCCGCTGCTCAGCAGCTCGGACGCCAGCCGGATGGAGGCCAGCGGATTCTTCATCTCGTGCATGATCATGCCGAGCATCCCTTCGGTCTCCGCGTGATGCGCCTGCTCCAGCTTCAGGCGTTGCTCCGCGTCCCGTGCCTCGCTTTTCAGGCGATGCCGCTCCTGCACGACCAGCAGCGTGCGTCGCGCCAGGATCAGCGACACCATCAGCATCGTGACCAGGTTGCTCGGCAGGGTCGGGTAGAGGCTGAGCGGATTGGCGGCGCCGGGCCTCAGCAGCGGCAGCAGCCAGACGAAGATGTAGGCGATCAGGGCGCTCGCGAAGATGCGGTAGGTCCAGGCCAGCAGGCGATCCGGCGTGCGGATCGTCAGCATCGCCACGATGCCCCACAGGTTCACCGGCAGGATCGCGAGATTGACCTGCACCAGCGTCTCGCCGAGCCGTCCGAACGCGATCATCAGCAGCCAAACCGCATAGATCGGCAGGATGACCAGATAGCCCAGCATGGCCCAGCGCGGCGCTTCCAGCGCCCGAACCAGCAGCGCGAACACCACGCAGCAGGTGGCAAGGTGTGTCGTCGCCGACAATGTGAACACCCACGGCATCGTGTCCACGGCAACCGGGAGCAGGTACTTGGGCAGGAAGCCCAGCGCGACCGAGGTGTGGACCATCGTCGACAGGTCGAACAGGGACGCTGCGCCCCATACCGGGTCGCGTGTCGACCACCACAGCACCGCCGACAAGGTCGCGAAGACCAGCGCGAGGCCCAGATAGATGCCGGCGACGACGTGCAGATGCGTGTCGAGCGCACGCGCCGCATCGGGCGTGATCACTT
>CAZXXM010000267.1:0-2395 GCA_964644715.1 uncultured Salinisphaerales bacterium | reverse complement strand
ACTTCCGCGTGCACGGTGGAGGTATGCGAGTCCACGCGCAGGAAGATCACCGTGGGCTCGTCCGTACTCGTCTCCAGGTCGAGCGTCAGGTTCAGATCCGGCCGCTTGCGGCCGGCGAAGGCGTAACGGCTGCCGAGCTCGTGCCGAGCCCAGCCACCGCGGCGCTCGCTGGTGTACACCGTCACCTCCCGCAGGACCGGCGGCTGCACCAGCAGCACGAGCGAGGTTTCCGCTGCCGGCTGCGGAGGGACCACCAGGCGAAACCACAGGGGGGTTCGCGAATTGCCCTGGGAGTACGGCGTCTGGTACGGCGCGAACGGGCGATCCACGACGTCGTCGAAGGTCCAGCTGCCTGCCGAATCGGTCAGCACGCCGCGCTCGGTGACGCGATCTCTGGAGGCGCTGGAAGCGCCCGAAGCCGTGCCGCCGAGGACCGCGGCGATGAGCACGAGCAGAGCTTGCAGCCAGACGCGTTTGTCCATGTCTCGCAGTGTATCCAGGGGATTTCCGCCAACCTTTCGGAGTTGTGAAAGGTTGGGTTCTCCGGTTCGGCGGTCTGCGCCGTCTGCCCTTTCATCCCGCGTGAGCCGGGCTGCGGAGCCCGGACGGATCGATCGCGTCGCGGGAAGGCGCTCGCGCTCCCCCGTCGCTTCCGCATCGGCTCCGACTGCGATACTGCGCGATTCGGGAATTCGACTGCCGGGGGCGACCGTGAAAGCTGGTGGGCTGTGCTTCGTATCCGCGCTCGTGACGTCGGCCGCGTCGGCGTGGGGACCGTCCGCCTGGGGTCAGGCGGCGCCGGAACCGACCTCGGTCGAGGAATCGTCCACGGCCACACCGGCCGATATCGAGACCGTGACCGTCACCGCCCGCCGCCGCGCCGAGGACGGCCAGCAGGTGCCGATGGCGATCTCCACGCTGGACGGCGTCGCGCTGGACGCAGAGCGCATCTCGCAGGTCTACGATCTGCAGCAACTGCTGCCGAGCCTGAATGCGGCGTACCTGCACGCTCGCTCCACCAGCCTGTCGATCCGCGGCATCGGCAACAATCCCGCGAACGAAGGGCTGGAAGGCAGCGTCGGGGTGTATCTCGACAACGTCTATCTGGGCCGTCCCGGCATGGCCGTGCAGGATCTGCTGGATCTCGAACGGATCGAGTTGCTGCGGGGCCCTCAGGGGACGCTGTTCGGCAAGAACACGACCGCGGGCGTGCTGAACCTGCAGACGCGAGCGCCCGGCTTTACGCCCGAGGCCCGGGTCGAGGCTGCATACGGCGAGCGCGACACCCAGCAGTTCCGCGGCATCCTGTCGGGTCCGCTGGGCAGGCAGTGGGCCGGCCGGCTGCTGCTGTCGACGACGCGGGATGAGGGTTGGGTACGCAATCTTCACGATGGCCGCGACCTCGACGGCCTCGATCGCCGCGGCGCGCGCGGCCAGCTGCTGTTTCGCGATGACCGTGGTTTGCAACTGCGGCTGATCGCCGATGCCGCCGGCGAGGACGACTCGCAGGGCACCGCGCTGATCACCGGTATCGGGCCCGCCAAGCCGGGCTTTCGCAACGCTCGCGACGCCGCCGCGGCGACGGGAGGCGAGTTGGTGGAGGACCCGGACGATCTCGACACCGCGATCGATGGGCCGCAGCGGATGACGGTCGATCAGGGCGGCGCTTCCGCGGAGCTGAGTCTGCCGGTCGGCACGCACACGCTGACGGCCATCTCGGCGTGGCGCTATTGGGATTTCACTGCCGACAACGACGTCGATTACAGCAGCGCATCCATCATCGCCAACTACGGGTTCGACGTTCGTGATCGGCAGTGGTCGCAGGAGATCCGGCTCGCATCACCGCTGGGCGAGCGCGTCGACTACGTGCTCGGGGCCTACTACTTCCGGCAGCGCATCGACAACGAATTGCTCATCCTCACCGGCGATGCGGCGGATGCGGCGCTGCTGCCGGTGACGATTGCGGACGCCGGCCTCAAGGTCTTCGACGACACCCGCTCGATCAGCCGGGGGAACGCGCTGACCCGGAGCACCGCGCTGTTCGCGCAGGCGAATCTGCACCTGACCGACAGGATCGACCTGACGGCGGGCGTACGCGGCACCTATGAAGACAAGACCGGTCGCGCGCGACGCCTGGAGCCCGAGGCGGCGATGCGCTACCCGGAAGGCTCGCCGCTGCGCGCCGCGCAGGATGCGCAGAACGCACCCTGGGACAGCGATGATCAGGGCGGCCTGGAGCGGCATGATTTCAGCCCCTCAGGCCTGCTGACCTTGAGCTGGCGCACCGGTGATGGCCGTCACCTGTGGTATGCGACAGCCGCGCAAGGTGAAAAATCCGGCGGCTTCAACATCAACGGCGTCGGCTCCGGACCCGCGCTCGGTGTCGGTTCGCTCG
>CAZXXM010000266.1:0-5200 GCA_964644715.1 uncultured Salinisphaerales bacterium | reverse complement strand
TCATCACCGGCAACACGATGATGCAGTCGGTGCGCGAGCGCGTGCCCGAGCTCGCCGTGCTCAAGACCCTCGGTTTTCGTGATGGCGGCGTGCTGGCGCTGGTACTCGCGGAATCAGCACTGCTATGCCTGATCGCCGCGGGAGTGGGTGTACTGCTGTCGACGTTCGCGTCGGGATTCCTCAAGCCCTTCCTGCCCGGGCTGGAGGTGAACGCCGGCGTCTGGATGCTCGCGCTGGGCGCGGCGATCGGCCTGGCGCTGCTGGTGGGAGCCATCCCGTCCTTGCGCGCGATGCGCCTGAACATCGTCAACGCCCTGTCGGGCCACTGAGCACAGGTTCGACCATGGCCAGCGCCGTTGCACAGGTGACCGCCGTCACCGCCCTGAATCTCCGCACCGTGCCCTCGCGCCTGGGCCCTTCGATGGTGATCGTCATCGGCATCGCCGGCGTCGTCGGCGTGCTGGTGGCCTTGCTGGCCATGGCCGAAGGCTTTCGCGCGACCCTGTCGTCCACCGGTCGCGACGATCGCGTGCTGGTGCTGCGCGGCGGCGCCAACGACGAACTCTCCAGCGTGATCTACCGCAGCCAGGTGCCGACCATCGAACAGGCGCCCGGCATCCGCAAGGACGAAAGCGGCAAGCCGGTCGCGGCGGCCGAGGTCTTCATGCTGACCAGCCTGCCGCGTCGCGGCTCCAGCGAGCCGACCAACGTCGTGGTGCGCGGCACGCAGGCGAACGTGCTGACCGTACGCCCGGAAGTCCGCATCGTCGAAGGACGCATGTTCAATTCCGGCCTGCGCGAGATCGTCGTCGGCCGCGGCGCCGCCGCCCAGTTCGAAGGGCTGACGGTCGGCAATGCCGTCGCGGTACGCGGCGACGGCTGGAAGGTCGTCGGCGTGTTCGAGGCCGGCGGCAACGTCCACGAGTCCGAGATCTGGACCGATGCCGAGGCCATCATGTCGGCGGCCAACCGCGGCGCACCGACCTCCGTCGTCGCGCAGCTCGAATCGGCCGACCAGGTGCAGCCGTTCAAGGATTTCCTGACACGCGATCCGTCGCTGACGGTGGACGTGCTGTCCGAGCCCAAGTACTACGCGTCGCGCTCGAAGATGCTGTCGAACCTGATCAACGGCCTGGGATATTTCGTCGCGGTGGTCATGGGCATCGGCGCGCTGTTCGGCGCGCTGAACACGATGTACGCGGCGGTGTCGACCCGCAGCGTCGAGATCGCGACGCTACGGGCGCTGGGCTTCGGCGCCACGCCCGTCGTCGTCTCGATCATGATCGAGGCGCTGGTGCTGGCGCTGGCCGGTGGCGTCCTCGGCGCGCTGATCTCGTTCGTGCTCTTCAACGGCTACACGATCTCGACGCTCAACGGACAAACCTTCAGCCAGGTCGCCTTCGACTTCCGCGTGACGCCGGCCCTTCTCGTCCAGGGCATCGTCTGGGCGGCCGTCATCGGGCTGTTCGGCGGATTGTTCCCGGCCCTGCGGGCTGCCCGCATCCCGGTGGCGGAGGCCTTGCGGGCGGGCTGATCCCGCCGCAGCGGCACTCCTGCGAGCGCGGAGGCAGGCCGCCGGCTCATCGAACCGTGATGGGGATCACGCGCCCGCCGCCTCGCAGCCGGCCCCTCATCCGGCGCGATCGGTCCGGAGTCGACACGGATTGTCACTCTCGTCGCGAGGCCCGGCGGCCGCGGGTGCCGGGCGGAAGTGAAGGCGCCGCCTCGCAAAACCGGGGGAAGCCATCGCAGCCGTCGCTGCCGGGCCTGCCGCTTTCGGTTCCCCGCCACGCGCCAGGCCGGGTCCGGACCGGAAGATCAAGGGCTTGTTCGTAATGACCCGGGGCGTTACTTCGACCCGGTACGGGTCTAAAGTGCTCGCCGGGCGCAGAACCTGCACCCCTTCGATGCCCACGAAAACCACGGCATAGTTCTTGTGCGACCCGGTTGATGCGACACGACCTCCTGTCCGATACCACCTTGGAACCCAGCGGCGTCCAGGCCGAACTGGACCGGCTGGACGGCGGCCGAGGCCGCATCGCGCGGAGAGTGTCGCTGGCATTTGCAGGGGCCCTGGAACCGGCCTTCCTGCGGCATCGCGCGGAGTCGGTGATCACGCTCCAGCGACTGGCGATGATCATCGGGATGCTGCTGTACTCGTGCTACTTCGCACACGATTACTTCACCGCCCGCAAGTTCGCCGATCCCGAGGTCTGGGGCCTGATGGTCGCCTTCGGCGTTCCGGGGAATCTGGCGCTCTTCATCGCCACGTTCTTGCGCGACTCGTGGCGGTTCACGCTGATCGTCGCCCGCGTCGGCGCGCTGTTTCACACCACCGGCATGCTGCTGCTCAGCGCCATGGCCGCCGCGCGCGGCGCCGAGATCCCGCTGGAATTCCTGATCATCCAGCTGCTGTACGACTTCTTCCTGCTCGGCCTGATCTGGTCGGAAGCCAACGTGCTGGCGCTGCTCGCCGTCGCCACCGCGCCGATGCTGCTGCTGACGCTGGAGCGCAACGCGCTCGAGATCTTCGATTTCACGTTCTTCCTCGCGAGCACCGCGATCCTCGGCAGCATCGGCTGCCATGTGCAGGAACGCACGCAGCGCGTGGCCTGGCTGCGCGAGCAGCTCCTGCAATCGATGTCCGAGCGTGATCCGCTGACGGGCTCCTACAACCACCGCACGTTCTATTCGCGCGGCGACAAGCTGATCCGCCAGGCGCGCCGAGAAGGACGCAACGTGGCGGTGCTGGGCGTGGACATCGACTACTTCAAGCGCTTCAACGATGTCTACGGACATCTGGCGGGCGACGAGTGCCTGCGCCAGGTCGCCGCCATCGTGTCGGAGCACGCGCGGCGTCCGCTCGACCTGGCCGGCCGCCTCGGCGGCGAGGAATTCGCGATCTTCCTCTACGACACCAACCGTGCGAGTGCGCTGTCGCGCGCCGAGGACCTGCGCGAAGCGGTGAAGGCCCTCCACATGCCGGGCAAGGTGCGCATCACGGTGAGCGTGGGCGTGGCCGCCGCCTCGCCGCTCGACTCGGTGACGATGGAAGCGATGGTGGGACAGGCCGATGTGGCGCTGTACCGCGCCAAGCACGATCAGCGCGACTGCGTGCGCGAGTGGGCCGACAACAAGACGCGGCCGTCGCTGCAGCTGGTGAGCGGAGGCTCGCCGCCCGCGGCCTGAAAACCCGGGTTGGGTGCGCACCCGCAGCCCGGACGTCGTTCCTATCGCAGGTACTGCGCCTGCACGGTTGCGGGGTTGAATTCGGACTTCTTCATCGGGACGTCGTACTGCGTCGGCGTCTCCTGCCCCACCAGGCGACTCGCGAAGTAGCGGCCATCCAGCAGATCGTAGGTGATCACCGGCAGGCAGTTGGCGGCTTGCGCGTCGTACAGCGGGATCAGGTGCCCTTCCTGGAATCGCCACAGCTTGCCCGCGCGATCGTAATTCTCGACCAGCACGATGTTCCAGGAATCCTCGTCGACGTAGAACACGCGCTGTCCGAAAGCGTGCTTCTCGCCGCCGCGCTCGGTGGCTTCGACGACCCAGACGCGGTGCAGCTCGTAGCGCGCGGCCTCGGGGTTGAAGAACTTCGGCGTCAGCAGGCTCGCGTAGCTGCGGCTGCCGTCCGAGAGCCGGTAGCCGTTGTACGGCAGGTAGAGTTCACGCTTGCCCACCAGCTTCCACACGTAGCGATCGAACGCGCCGTTGTACATGTCGATCATGTCGACGAAGTACATGCCGTCGGTGGCCGGAAACGGCTGGTCATAGCCCACCGGCGGTATGCGGAACAGCTTGCCGCTGCCCGGCGGTCCGACCCAGATGGCGCGCGCGTCCTTCTCGGAATTCGCGGTCTCGTGCGCGAGCGCGACGAAGTTGTTGATGCCCACGCCGGTGAAGCGCAGCAGGTAGTACAGCAGGATGTTCTGCGCGCCGATGTCCACCGGGTCGGCGGTGTTGCCGTACCGGAAGAACACGCGCTCGTCGAGACGCACGTCGAGCGTCTGCTTGCCGTCCGCACCGATGACGTACTGCCGGCTGCGCGCCTCGGCCGTGTTGCCGCGGTAGCGCGTGCGATGGTTCCACATCACCTCGACGCCGGACTGCGGCTTCGCGAACGGCACGCCGAGCCGGGCTCCCGTCAGCGCATCCGACCCGGTCAGCTTCGCCTTCCCCAGGTTGGCCTGGCTCGCGTCGTAGATCGCCTGCGGGTAGGACACGGCCCGCCGCGTGACGTAGACCGGCAGCCGGTACCCGGGATACCGCGCGAGCAGCTGCTGGTGCCCGATCGACAGCTGCGCCTTGTACTCGCCGAAATTGGCGGCGGTGATCGTGAACTGCGGCCGGTCCGAGGGATACGGATCGACCAGCCGCTGTCCCTTCGTGAAACCGGCCGGCCATTGCGAGGGCGTCAGGCCGCCGGTCCACGGCGGAATGGATCCCGTCGCGTTGCCGTCGCGCTCCGCGCCGACCGGCGTCAGTTCACCGCTCGCGCTGCGCGCCGAGGCTACCGCGGTGCCGCTGGCGACCCCCTCGGATGACGCAACGGCATCTCCGGTGGCCGGCAAACTCACGCCGGGTCCGAGCAGGCGGCTGCTCAGCGCCACGTCGTCCGCCTCGCGCCGCGCGGCCTGGGCTGCAGCGGCCAGCGCTTGTTCGCGGGCACGGCCCGATTCGAGATACGTGATCCAGTCCGACGCCAGCTTCTTCTGCGGCGCGAACTGGCTGGCGTCACGGAACGCACCGAGCGCGCCATCGATGTCGGCCAGCTGGTAGCGCGCCATGCCCAGGCTCATCAGCAGCGGACCGGTCTTGCCGCCGAGTTGAAGTGCCTGCGCGAGCGCCTGAGCCGCGCGCGGATAATCCTCGCGCTCGAGATGCAGCTGCGCCATCTGCTCGTACAGGTCGCGCGCAGGACGCGCGACGGCCAGTTCGTTGAGCACGACCAGCGCGAGCTTCGGTTCGCGCGCACGCACCCATAGCGCCGCCAACAGCTTCTGGTTGTCGGCGTTCTTCGGAAGCTGACCGCCCTGCATCCATCCCTGCAGCACCGAGCCGGCCTCGAACGGCGCGCCGATCTGTCCCGTCAGCGTGACCAGGCGCAAGCGATCTTCGGCGCTCGACAGATATCCGAGCCGGCTCGCGATCTCCATCGTGGCCTGCGCACGCTCCTTGTTGCCGGCTTTCAGGTACA
>CAZXXM010000265.1:0-5249 GCA_964644715.1 uncultured Salinisphaerales bacterium | reverse complement strand
GGCTCGCCTTTTCCTTGCGCAGGAACTCGAGATAGTCGGTGGGCCACATGAACTCGGTCCAGCCCACGCCCTTCCGGCCGTCGATCGTGCAGGTCATCGCGCCTTCGTTGAGCGTGCAGCTCGGCACCGGCAGGAACGGGAAGGTCGCAAAGTACTGACCCTCGACGCGCAGCTTGCGACCCGCGGTGTCCTCGACTTCGGCCACGATGCGCGTCTGGCGGTACTGGTCGTCGGTCTCGAACTCGTAGTCGGCGCGCGCGACTTCGGCCATGCGGCCATCACGCGACACGTAACCGCGCAGCTCGTTGCGACCGCGCGCATTGATGTGCCAGAAATGCACGCAGGTGTCGCCGGCCTGCGCGTGCAGCCACTTCCAGTTCTGCGGCACATCCCAGTTGCGCGTGCCCCAGGAATGATCGCGCGCGCAGGCGGTCTCGAAATTCTGCTCCTTGCCGTCGATGCGGATCTTCCCGTGCAGGCGGCCTGCCTGCTCGGTGCGATTGGTCGCGGCCCAGGTCGGGCAGCCGTCCGGATGGAAGGCGTACGCGTAGGCCGGGTGCAGCGCTTCGAACTGCGCGTCGAGGCCGAAGCGCTCGCCGTCGACCTTCACACGTGCGCGCTCGAGCTTGAGGTCGTGCTGCAGCGTGAGTTTGCCGACGTTCCAGTTGTCGAAGCTCTGCTTGCGCGGCACCTCGATGCCATCGATCTTCTCGGCGATGGGCGTGGCCACCCCCGGGCCGAAGGCCACGCAGGCCGAACCGGCAAGGCTGTCCTTGGTCACCCAGGTGTAGACGAAGGCGCCGATGCCCTGCTCGGGCAGCGCGATCACATAGGGGATCGACTCGCGTGCCAGCGGCAGGTCCTGCAGGACGTGACGGCCGTCGTGCACGACGTCGAGCACCGGAACTGGACGATTGGGGGTGAGCTTGTTCATGACGTCTCCTCGAAGGGAAAAGTGAACGGTGTCGGTCTATAAACGACGGATTGCCGATGATACGGTACCGTACCAAGGAACTACCACACCGGGTGACTCCCCTCCATGCCTTACCAATCCGTCTATCGCCCCGGCCTTTTCGAGGGCCAGGTCATCGTCATCACCGGTGGGGGCTCGGGCATCGGGCGCTGCACCGCCCATGAGCTGGCTTCGCTGGGCGCCACCGTGGCCATCGTCGGTCGAGACGAGGGCAAGCTGGCGAAAGTGCGCGAGGAAATCGAGGCCGAGGGCATCCACGGCAAGGTCAGCCTGCACGTCTGCGACATCCGCAAGGAAGAGCAGGTGATCGCGATGGTCGACAGCGTGCTCGCCGCGCATGGACGCATCGACGGCCTTGTGAACAACGCGGGCGGCCAGTATCGCCAGCCGTTGAAGGAAATCAGCAGCAAGGGTTTCGAGGCCGTGGTGCGCCTGAACCTGTTCGGCGGCTTCATGGTGATGCGCGAGGTCTACAACCGCTGGATGGAGAAGAACGGCGGCAGCATCGTCAACATCATCGCGGACATCTGGAATGGCTGGGCCAATTACGGACATTCCGGCGCGGCGCGGGGCGGCATGTGGACGCTCAGCGAGAGCGCCGCGTCCGAGTGGGCGCCGGCCGGCGTGCGCGTGAACTGCGTGGCGCCGGGCGGCATCGAGAGCAGCGGCTTCGATACCTACGAGCCGGATGCGCAGAAGGAAATCCTGAAATTTCCGCCGACGATTCCGGCTCAGCGCTATGGCAACGTCGCCGAGATGTCGGGCGCCATCGTGTACCTGCTGTCGCCTGTGGCCTCGTTCATCACCGGCTCGTGCATCCGCGTCGACGGCGGTGCGCCCAATGCACGCAACTGCTGGAACCCGCCATCGCCGCGCACCGGAACGCCGTCCGACAAGTCGCAGCCGTTCGGCGGATTTCATCTCGATGCGAAGCCCAAGCTGCTGACCGAAGGCATCACGAAGAAGCCGACGCGCTGAATGGCCACGAGAGGGCTCACTGGACTCGTACGGAACCATACGATATAAGGTCGCGACAGCCGGAATCCGTTCGGTTCCGTGGCCTCGAGTGCATACCAGGAGGAGTCCCCCATGGGCGTCCAGGATCATCTGCAGAACGCGTTCTACATCGGTGGCGAATGGGTTGCCCCGTCGTCGAAGAAGCACTTCGATCTGATCAATGCCACGACCGAGGAAGTCATCGGTTCGGTGCCCGAGGCGGCAGAAGCCGACGTCGATCGCGCGGTCGCCGCGGCGCGCAAGGCGTTCGAAGCCGGCCCCTGGGCCAACAGCACGCCGGCGGAGCGCGCCGAGGTGATGGGCCGTTTCGCCGCGGCACTGGGCAAGCGCAGCGAGGCCATCGCCCGCGCGGTCAGCCTGCAGAACGGCATGCCGCTCGCGATCAGCACCGGCCTCGAGGGCCAGTTCTCCGTCGG
Source organism: uncultured Salinisphaerales bacterium (assembly GCA_964644715.1). Lineage (GTDB taxonomy): Bacteria > Pseudomonadota > Gammaproteobacteria > Nevskiales > Nevskiaceae > Panacagrimonas. The sequence continues at coordinate 2,843 of CAZXXM010000265.1, read as the reverse complement.
CGTGCTCGCGTACTACGCGGAGCTGGCGAAGAACCTGCAGACCGACGAGGTGCGTCCTTCGCAGATGGGACGCGAGACGCTGGTGAGCCGCGCGCCGCTCGGTGTCGTTGCCGGCATCGTGCCGTGGAATTTTCCCGTGACGCTCGCCATCAGCAAGATCGCGCCGGCCATGGCCGCGGGCTGCACCTTGGTGATGAAGCCCTCGCCGGGCACCATCCTCGACAGCTACATCATGGCCGAGGCCGCCGCCGAGGCCGGCGTGCCGCCGGGGGTCATCAACTGGGTCGCGGCGGATCGCGAAGTCGGCGCCTATCTGGTTTCGCACCCCGGCGTCGACAAGGTCGCGTTCACCGGCTCCACCGCGGCCGGCCGCGCCATCGCGCGGGTCTGCGGCGAACTGCTGCGGCCGGTCACGCTCGAACTCGGCGGAAAATCCGCGGCGATCATTCTCGACGACGCCAATCTGGAAACCGTGATGCAGGGCCTGCCGGCGGTGTCGCTGCTCAACAACGGGCAGACCTGCTTCGCCTGCACGCGCATCCTGGCGCCTCAGGGTCGCTACCAGCAGGTGGTCGACGCACTGGCCGCGATGGCCGCGTCGCTGAAGGTGGGCGATCCGCTGGACATGGGCACGCACGTCGGCCCGATGGCGTCCGCGCTGCATCGCAACCGCGTCGAGAGCTGCATCGAGAAGGGCAAGTCGGATTCCAAGCTGGTCGCTGGCGGTGGTCGCCCGAAGGGTCTCGACCGCGGCTGGTTTGTGCAGCCGACGGTGTTCGCGGTGCCCGACAACGGCTCCAGCATCGCGCGGGAGGAAATCTTCGGTCCGGTGCTCGCCGTGATTCCGTACAAGGACGAGGCCGACGCGATCCGCATCGCCAACGACTCGGTGTACGGGCTCGGCGGTTCGATCTGGAGCTCCGACGAGGGCCGTGCGCGCAAGCTCGCGCGACAGGTGCAGACCGGCACGATCGGCATCAACGGCTACATGCCTTCCATCGGTTCGCCGTTCGGCGGCGTGAAGGCCAGCGGGCTGGGACGCGAGTTCGGTCCCGAGGCACTTGGAGGCTACCAGCAATACAAGTCGACGTACGTGATGGGCTGAGAGCCCGCGCAACGTTGCCGTAGTCGGGTCCCCCCCGGTCTACGTCAATGGCCTTCGCGGAATCGTCCCGGCGTGTTGCCCGTCAGCGCGTGGAACTGCCGCGTGAAATGCGACTGGCTCGAGAAGCCGGTTTCATTCGCGATCCACGCGAGGTCGCGGCTGGTCTGGCTCAGCAGGCGCTGCGCGGCCTCGACGCGGCGTCGCGTGATGTAACGGTGCGCGGACTCCCCGGTGGCGTCGCGGAAACTGCGCGTGAACTGGGCGCGGCTCATGCCGGCGCGCGCGGCGAGGTCGTCCAGGGTCAGGCGTTCGCCGAGATGCCCGTCCACGTACTGCACCAGCTCGTGCAGTCGCGCGTCCTCGACCGCACGCTCCACCGGTCCCAGGTCGGCGAGTTGCGCGAGGTGGCAGAGCAGCGCATCGGCGAGCTTGGTCAGGTATTCCGGATGGAGCGGCCGATCGCTGCGCGCCGCCTGCAGCATCGCTTCCATCGAGGCGCTCACGTAGGGATCGCGGAACGCGAAGCGCGGAGCGGTGCAGCGTGCCAAGCGCTCCAGCGGACCGTTGTCGCCACCGCCGCGGGACAGGTGTAGCGTCGCGACGCGCACGCTGCCCTCGGTGCGAAACGCGACCGGCCGACCGGGCGGCAGAATCGTGACCATGCCCGGTGTCGACTGCGCCCGGCTCAGCCCGTGATCGGTGACGGCGCGGACCTTTCTGGAGCCGCCGAGGTGCAGGGCGAGCACGAGCTCGTCGGACTCCGGCAGCTCGAAACCTTCGAAGTCCGGTGTCTGCCAGCCGTAGATGCACAGCCTCGCGCCGGCCACCACTTCGCGGGCCACTTTCGGGGCCACGCGGAACGCGGTCCGGAAGGCCTGCTCCGCACGCCGGCTGTTGTTGGAATGGGTCATCGCACGGCCCTCTTGTTTTGCATCCGCGCTGTGAGCCGATTCTGCCACGAGATGCAGCCGGTTCTGATAGCAAGCGCCCGCCCCGGTGACCATCATGCGGAACGGATACCGCCGCGCGGAACGTGCGAGCCCGTGCCACCGGTCAAGGCCGGAATCATTCGAAAGCGAGTGCGCCAGGAGAACCCATGAACGATCCCCGGATGTTCAACACCGAGACCTATTTCCGGTACTACAACCCGGTGCTCAGCAACGAGTCCTACTTCAAGTACTGGCGCGTCTGCGCCGCGATGGGTCCGGTCTTTCTGGCCGCCTTCATCATCTGCTGGGGCGTGCTGGGCTCGAACATTCCTCCGATTCCGGCGGACTTCACGGCCGACCAGATGGCCCAGCACTTCCGCACGAACTACAACGAGGTGCGGGCCGGCATGTCCGGCGCGATGCTGTTCGGATGCCTGTACCTGCCGTGGACCCTGGCGATCTACAAGGTCATGCAGCTGATCAACCGCAACGAGAACGACATCGTCTCGACCTTGCAGATGTGGGGTGGCGGCCTGACGGTGGTGCCGCTGGTGACGTCGTCGGTGTTCTGGCTAACCGGTTCGTACCGCCCCGACGACCTCGATCCCAAGACCCTGCAGATGCTGTACGACCAGGGCTGGTTGCTGATCGACATGTTCTATTTCATCACCACGATTCCGATGGTCTGCATCGGCGTCGCCGGTCTGACGGATCAGCGCGAGAAGCCGCTGTACCCGCGCTGGGCCTGCTGGTACTCGATCTGGGCGGGCCTGAGCTTCCTGTTCGAACTGCTGATGCCGTTCTTCAAG
>CAZXXM010000264.1:0-5257 GCA_964644715.1 uncultured Salinisphaerales bacterium | reverse complement strand
CACGAGTCCAACGGCCAGGACATCCCCGAATCGCGCTCCTGGGACCGTCTCTACGCCGCCCCCTTCTTCGAGCGCGGCGGCACCGCGGTACAGCTCAAGCTCTGGTATCGCGTTCCCGAGGACAAGAAGAAGGATGCCGAGGATCCCAAGGGCGACGACAACCCGGACATCGAGAAATACATGGGGTACGGCGAGCTGAACTTCTACCGACGGTTCAATCCCGACGCGCGCCTGCACCTGATGTCGCGACTCAACACCGGCACCGGCCACGGCGCGATCCAGATCGAGTACAGCTGGCGCATCGGGGACGGAGACCTGTTCTGGAACGCCTACGCGTTCCACGGCTACGGCGAGAGCCTCACCGACTACGACGACTCGGTGACGCGGATCGGCATCGGGTTCGCGCTGGCCCGGTAGCGCCCGGCCGACAGCGCTGAATCCAAAGAGACTCCTCGACCCGCAGCCCGAAAGTCCGGCTCGGACTTGCCTCGCAACACGGACCGGCGCCCCCAGGCTGCGTCCGGGCTACCTGCGAGGCCTCAGACGACTTCCTTCTCGGCCTCTTCCTTCGGCGGCAGCAGGTCTTCGCGCTTGATGCCGAGCACCACGGCGATACCGGTCGAGACGTAGATCGACGAGTACGTCGCCACGATCACGCCGACGATCAGCGCCACCGAGAAGCCGTGCACGCTGGAGCCACCCAGCACGAACAACGCGGTCAGCACCAGCAAGGTCGTCAAATGGGTGATGATCGAACGCAGCAGAGTCTGGTTCACCGACAGGTTGATGACGTCGAGAATGCCGGCGCGGCGCTGGTTGATCAGGTTCTCGCGCACACGATCGTAGATGACGATCGTCTCGTTGTTGGAGTAGCCGATCAGCGCCAGGATGCCGCCCAAGGTCACCAGGTCGAACTCCACCTGGAACAGCGACAGGAAGCCCAGCGCCATCAGCACGTCGTGCACCAGCGCAGCGACGCAACCGATCGAGAACTTCCATTCGAAGCGGAAGGCGATGTACGCCATGATGCCCATGAACGCGAACAGCATCGCCATGCCGCCTTTCTCAGTCAGTTCCTGGCCCACCTGAGGACCCACGAATTCGAGGCGGCGCAGCTCCAGGCCGGTGCCTTCGCTTCCCAGCGCATCGAGTATCGCGGTACTCACCTTGGACTGGTCGGTGCCTTCCGGCGCAGGCGGCAGGCGGATCATCACGTCGCGCGTGGTACCGAAGTACTGCACGACCGCGCGCTCATAACCGCCCTTGCCGAGCGCGGTACGCACGTCGTCGAGCTTCACCGATTCCGGATAGTGCACTTCCACCAGCACGCCGCCGGTGAAGTCGATGCCCAGATGCAGGCCGCGGAACGTCAACAGCAGGATGACGACGACCGTGAGAATCGACGACACCCACAGGCCCGTCTTTCGCTGGGCCATGAAGTTGATGTTGGGGACCTTCGCAAAGAATCGCATGGCCGGCTCCTTACCAGATCGGCAGATCGGTCATGCGCGCACGGCGCGCGAACACCAGCTGCGCCAGGGAGCGCGAGCCGACGATGGCGGTGAACTGCGAAGCGAGGATGCCCAGGGTCAAGGTGACCGCGAAGCCTTTCACCGGGCCGGTGCCGAAGACGAACAGCACGACGGTGGCGACCAGCGTGGTCACGTTGGCGTCCGCGATGGTCAGGAACGCGCGGTCGTAACCGGCCTCGATCGCCGCGTGCGGCTTCATCCCGTTTCGTAATTCTTCGCGTATGCGTTCGTAGATCAGAACGTTCGCGTCCACCGCGATACCCATCGTCAGCACGATGCCGGCGATGCCGGGCATTGACAGAGTCGCCTGCAGGATCGACAGGCCGGCGACGAGGATCAGCAGGTTGAGCGTCAGCGCCAGGATCGCGAACACGCCGAACACGCGGTAGTAGAACACCATGAAGACCGCGACCATCGCCAGGCCCAGCAGCGCCGCCTGGAAGCCACGGCGGATGTTGTCGGCACCCAGGCTCGGGCCGACGGTGCGCTCCTCGACGATGTCGACCGGTGCAGCCAGCGCGCCGGCCTTGATCAGCAGCGCCAGATCGTGGGCTTCCTTGCTCTCCAGGCCCGTGGTCTGGAAGCGCTTGCCGAACACGCCGCGAATGCTGGCGACCGAGATGATTTCCTGGATGTCACGATGCTCGCGTACCGGCTCGCCCTTGGCGTTGTACGTGGTCGTGACCTGACGCTCGCGGAACAGCACGGCCATCGGCTTGCCGACGCTGTTGGATGTGAACTCGAACATCTTCTTGGCGCCCTGCCCGTCCAAGGTCACGGACACGGCGGGCTGGTGGTTCTCGTCGACGGTCGGCTGCGCATCGACGATCTGCGAACCGGTGACGATGATCTCTTTCTTCAGCAGCACCGGTCTGCGGCCTTCGCGCGTGTAATAGAGCTCCGTACCGACCGGCGCCACGCCGCTCGACGCGGCGAGACCGGCGTCGTCCTCGGCCACCGCGCGGTACTCCAGCGTGGCCGTGGCACCGAGCAGGTCCTTCACGCGCGTCGTGTCCTGCACGCCCGGCAGCTGCACGACGATACGGTTGGCGCCCTGGCGCTGGACCACCGGTTCGGCGACGCCCAGCTGGTTGACGCGGTTGCGCAAGGTGATCAGGTTCTGCTGGACCGCGAAATCCTGGATGCGCTTGGCTTCCGCATCGGTGATGCGCACGCGCAGCGAAAGCGCGTTGTCGGCCGCGTTGACGATCTGCAGTTCGCGGTACTCGCCCGCGATGAACCGGCGCGCGGCGTCGAGCTTCTCGCTGTCGGCGAAATCCAGCACGACGTCGCCGCCGTCCTGGCGGCGGCCGGAATACCGGATGTTCTCCTTGCGCAGCTGCGCAGGAATCTCCGTCACGTAGTTCTCGATCGCCTTCTTGCGGACTTCGTCCACGTCGACTTCGAGCAGGAAATGCACACCTCCGCGCAGGTCCAGGCCCAGGGCCATCGGCTTGGCGCCCAGCTGGCGCAGCCAGGCCGGCGTCCGCGGCGCGAGATTCAGCGCCACCACGTAGGAATTGCCCAGCGACTTCTTCAACGCGTCGTTTGCGCGCAACTGGTCTTCTTCGGCCTTGAAGCGCACGACCCACTGGCCGTTCTCCAGCGCCGCGGCTTCCACCGGGATGCTGACTTCCTTCAGTGCCGCCTCGACGATCGGGCCGAAGTCCGACGGCAGCGGCTCGCCTGAATCGCGCGAGATCTGCACCGCAGGCTGTTCGCCGAACAGGTTCGGTGCCGCATACAGGCCACTCAGCAGCAGGACCAGCAGCAGAGCGACGTACTTCCAGGTGGCGTAGGGACGCATGTAGGTCGGATCGAAACGGCTTGAAACAGCGTGCGCGCCCCGGGCGGCTCGCCCGGGGCGTCGTGATGGCTTACAGCGACTTGAGGGTCCCCTTCGGCAGCACCGACGTCACGGCGCCCTTCTGGATCTTGATGGAGACGCCTTCGGCAACCTCAAGCGACACGTAGTTCTCGCCAATATGGGTCACCTTGCCGGCGATGCCGCCGCTGGTGACGGCCTCGTCGCCCTTGGCCAGTGCGCCGAGCATCTGGCGGTGCTCCTTGGTGCGCTTCATCTGCGGACGAATCAGCATGAAGTAGAAGATCACGCCCAGGACCACCAGCGGTGCGAACTGGAAGATCGGATTCGGCGCGGCCGGCGCGGCCTGGGCGAAAGCGGGGCTGATGACGAGATCGAGAAGGCTCATGGGCTTTGCGCGCGAGGCGGTGAAAAATTGGCCGCGGATTATGCCATAGGGGTTTTGAGCCTCCGGGACCTGCGATCATTGCCCGGATGAGCGAGGTCTTCCGTCTATTCGTCACCTGTCCGCGCGGCCTCGAGCCGCTGCTGGCCGCCGAGCTGCTGGCCCTCGGGGCCTCCGAATCCAAGGAGCGCAGCGGCGGCGTGGCTTGCGCCGGGCCACGCGAACTGGCCTATCGCGCCTGCCTGTGGTCGCGCCTGGCCAGCCGCGTGCTGCTGCCGCTGGCCAACTTTCCGCTGGCGGACGCCGATGGCCTGTACGCCGGCGCGCGCGGCGTCGACTGGACCGAGCTGTTTTCCCCGGACTCGACGTTCTCGATCGCGGTGGCCGGCCATTCACCAGCGGTCACGCACACGCACTACGCCGGTCTGAAGGTGAAGGACGCGATCGCGGACGTGTTTCGCGAGAAGTTCGGGCGCCGCCCGGACGTCAATACGGACGAGCCGGACATCCGCATTCACGTCCACCTGGACCGAGCCGAAGCCAATCTGAGCCTGGATCTGTCCGGCGAGAGCCTGCATCGCCGCGGCTATCGCGGCGCCACTGGCGAGGCTCCGCTCAAGGAAAACCTCGCCTGCGCGATCCTGCTTCGCGCCGGCTGGCCCGAGATTGCGCAGCGTGGCGGTGCCTTGATCGACCCGATGTGCGGCTCTGGCACCTTCCTGATCGAGGGCGCCTGGATGGCGGCGGACATCGCGCCGAGCCTGATGCGCCACCGCTTCGGCTTCGAGGCCTGGCTCGATCACGTGCCGGCGGTCTGGAACGAGCTCAAGCGAGACGCGCAGTCGCGGCGCGATCTGGGCCTGAGGAGGCTGCCGAAGATGATCGGCCGCGACCTCGACGCGCGCGTGCTCAACTTCGCGCGCAAGAACGCGCTCAACGCAGGCTTGGGCCAGGCGATCGAATGGCAGGCCGGCGATCTGCTCGAAGCGCGACCGGTGGGCGACGTCCCGGGCCTGGTCGTCACCAATCCGCCCTATGGCGAGCGCATGGCCGCCGAGGGCGAGGTCATCAAGCTGTATTCGCTGATGGGCGCCACGCTCAAGACTCATTTCCCCGGCTGGCGCGCGGCCGTGCTCACCTCGCGCCCCGACCTGGGACCGCGCATCGGCCTGCGCGCCGACGCGATGCACGCGTTCTTCAACGGCGACCTGCCTTGCAAGCTGCTGCAGTTCGGCATCGCCGAGGCGCCGGTGATCGATACGAGCGTCCCGACTGCGCCGGCGGGCGGCAGCGAGTTCGCCAATCGCCTGGCGAAGAACCGCAAGCACCTGGGCAAGTGGGCGCGCCGCACCGGCGTCAGCTGCTATCGCATCTACGACGCCGACCTGCCCGACTACGCCCTGGCGGTGGACGTCTACGAGGCAGCGGAGCTTCACCTGCACGTCCAGGAATACGCGGCGCCCAAGAGCGTGGATCCGGTGAAAGCCGAGAAGCGCCTGCGCGAGGCGCTGGCCC
>CAZXXM010000263.1:0-5269 GCA_964644715.1 uncultured Salinisphaerales bacterium | reverse complement strand
TGCGCCTGAAATCGCCATGGCGACGCTCGACGGAGGAACGGCACGTCTCTCCGAGTTGCGCGGAAAGCTCGTGCTGGTGAATTTCTGGGCGACGTGGTGCGCGCCCTGCCTGAACGAAATTCCACTGCTGGTGCAGGCGCAGGATCGTTACGGTGCCCGCGGCCTGCAGATACTGGGCCCGGCGATGGACGATCCGGAACAGGTCCGCGAGATGCTGCCGCGGCTGAAGATCCAGTACCCGATCCTGATCGGCGAAGCGGAAATCCCGAATGCCATGGATGCACTCGGCGACACGATGGGCGCGCTCCCGTTCTCCGTACTCATCTCTCCGGACGGGTACGTGGTGGATCGCAAGCACGGCGAGTTCGACGCCGAGGAACTCGCCGAACTCATCGAGCGCCATCTACCGGCGCAGAACGCGCTTTAGACCGCCGTCGACCAGGCCTTCTGGTTCCAGGCCCGCATTCCCCGTCGATGGTTCAGCCGCACGTTGGCCACCGACGGCGTCGGAAACATGATCGAGTCGTTCTCGCCGTCGTGCTTGAGGCTGCAGTTGTGCAGGAACTCGTGAACCATCACCGGGCCTGCGACGTCCGCGCGCGTGTAGGCGTTCGACATCAGGATGAAGCGGTCGTGGATCGCGACGGCTTTCGGATCCGGCACGCCAGAATGCTGCTGGGTCGACGTGAACCCCCATACGAAGAAAATGTTCACGGCGTCCGGCCGGCCTTTTCGCAGCAGCCACTGGGTCTGGTCGCCTGACTTGATCGCATCCGTTTCGGGTACCCGGTCGTGCTTGATCGGGCCGCCGAAGGACGTGTTGCTGCCGTTGACTCCGCAGGTCAGCGGGTGCACGCCCTGAAGTTCGAAGCGAAAATCCGACTGCGGCTCCAACACCTTGTTGGCTTCCTGGAGCATCTCGCGAACCTGCGACTCCGAACGGAATGACCTGAGCTGCGCGCTGCCGCCGACATCCGACACCAGGTGGATGTGAACCGGCACGACCTGGCCGGGATCACCGACGTCCACGTTGAGCCAGAACGCGCCCACGCGAAAACGTCCCTCGCCCGCGGCCTTCCCTTTCACCGCGAAAAAGCGCGCTCCCTGCAACGCGGGATTCTGCGACCGGGCCTGGATCGCGGCCGTGCTCCACATACGCATGGCCTGCGAAGCGTTCGGCGGCGCCGGCATCTGGATCTCGAACACCTCGATGGGACCGCTCACATCGCAGAGCTGGGCACCAGGCGTGGTCTTGATCGCGGTCAGACGCCCGCCGCCGGCCGGTACGTACTGCCACTGGCCGCCGCCGCTGCGACCGAGTCCGATCTTCGGCTTCACTTCGATAAATCCTTGAGTGGACATGGCGACCTCCCGCGTTGGCGAGGCTTCAATCTAGGACGGCGCCGTGTCCCGGCGATTTCCGGATCCCGAAACATGGTTTCGGCCGGTGTCTGGCCTATTTGGCAGCCCATCTTGCCGCCAACGGTCGGCAAAGCGCCTCGATCCGCAGCCAATTTCCCTTCCTCAAGCCCTTCGGGCAGAATCCCGGCACTTCAAGGATGGAAGTTCTCCGCTTGAGCCACCTGCTGCTCCTGAACGGCCCGAATCTCAACCTGCTCGGCACGCGCGAGCCGGACGTCTACGGCGCCACGACGCTGGCGGAGATCGAGGCGGACATGGAGCAGCGCGCCCAGGCCCTGGGTCATCGCCTGAGCTGCTTTCAGAGCAACCACGAGGGCGCCCTGGTCGACCGCGTGCACCAGGCGCGCACAGACGTGGACTTCATCCTGCTCAATCCCGGCGCGTTCACGCATACCAGCGTGGCGCTGCGCGACGCACTGCTGGGCGTGGCCATCCCGTTCATCGAGGTCCACCTCTCGAACGTGTATCGCCGCGAATCGTTTCGGCATCACTCGTACTTCACCGACATCGCCGTGGGCGCGATCGTGGGCCTGGGCCCGACCGGCTATGGGCTGGCGCTGCACGCGGCGGATCAACAACTGACGAAAAAGGGGAAATAGCGGCAATGGACCTGCGCAAGATCAAGACGCTGATCGACCTCGTGGAGCAATCGGGCATCTCGGAGCTGGAGGTCAAGGAAGGCGAGGAATCGGTACGCATCAGCCGCAACAGCGGCCCGGTCACGCAATACATCTCCGGTCCGGCGGCCGCCCCCTCGTACACGCCCCCGGCACCCGCCGCGGCCGCGGTCGCCGCACCGGTGGCGCAGGCCGCCCCGGTGGCCGCCGCCAAGCCCGCGGTGGATACGCGCCACATCGTGCGCGCACCGATGGTGGGCACGTTCTATCGCCAGCCCTCGCCGGGCGCGCGTCCGTTCGTGGAAATCGGCCAGACCGTCAAGGCGGGCCAGACGCTGTGCATCATCGAGGCGATGAAGATGCTCAATCAAATCGAGTCCGACAAGGCGGGCGTCGTCGCCGAGATCCTGGTGCAGAACGAGAACGCGGTGGAGTTCGACCAGCCGCTGTTCGTCATCGAGTGAGCGGGCCAGCTCGATGAGAGAGATCAAGAAGATCCTGATCGCCAATCGTGGCGAGATCGCGCTGCGCATCCTGCGCGCCTGCCGCGAGATGGGCATCAAGACCGTAGCGGTCTACTCGCAGGCCGACCGCGACCTCAAGCACGTGCTGCTCGCCGACGAGGCGGTCTGCATCGGCCCGCCGGCGGCCCAGAAGAGCTACCTGAACATGGCGGCGCTGATCAGCGCCGCGGAAGTCACGCAGGCCGACGCGATCCACCCCGGCTACGGCTTCCTGTCCGAGAACGCCGACTTTGCCGAGAGCGTCGAGAAATCCGGATTCATCTTCATCGGACCGCGATCCGAGACGATCCGCCTGATGGGGTCGAAGACCAATGCCAAGGCCGAGATGATCGCGGCCGGTGTGCCCTGCGTGCCAGGATCCGACGGCGAACTGCCCGAAGACGAGGCTGCATGCCTGGAGATCGCCGAGCAGGTCGGTTACCCGGTGCTGATCAAGGCCTCGTCCGGCGGCGGCGGCCGCGGCATGCAGGTGGTGCGCACGCGCGCAAATCACGCACTGACGGTGGTGCTCGCCGAGCTGATCGGCAAGATCCAGATCGCACGCACCGAGGCGCTCAACGCATTCAAGGATGCCTCGGTGTTCCTCGAGAAATATCTGGAGACGCCGCGCCACGTCGAAGTGCAGGTCCTGGCCGACGGCCAGGGCAACGCGATCTACCTGGGCGAGCGCGACTGCTCGATGCAGCGCCGCAACCAGAAGGTCATCGAAGAGTCTCCGGCGCCCGGCATCACCGACGAACAGCGCGAAGAGATCGGTTCGCTCTGCGTGGAAGCCTGCAAGCGCATCGGCTACCGCGGCGCCGGCACCTTCGAGTTCCTGTACGACCACGGCAAGTTCTATTTCATCGAAATGAACACGCGCATCCAGGTGGAGCACCCGGTGACCGAGATGGTCACGGGCGTCGACCTGATCCGCGAGATGATCAAGATCTCGGACGGCCGCAAGCTGACCAAGAAGCAGGGCAACATCCGCCTGCGCGGCCACGCCATCGAATGCCGCATCAACGCGGAGAACGCGCGCACGTTCATCCCCTCGCCCGGCACCATCACCAAGTACCACGCGCCTGGCGGACCCGGTGTTCGCATGGATACGCACATCTACTCGGGCTACAAGGTGCCACCGCACTACGATTCGATGGTCGGCAAGCTGATCTGCTGGGGCAACACGCGCGATTCGGCGATCGCCCGCATGAAGGGCGCACTGTCCGAAATGATCATCGAAGGCATCGAGACCAACGTCGCGCTGCAGCAGCGGATCATGCGTGATCCGGCGTTCATCGAAGGCCGGCACGACATCCACTACCTCGCCGGCATGCTCGACCGCTGGGCGCAGGAATAAGAACCCGTTCGACAACCGCCTGACCTCTCCTTTCCCGTGCCGACGAAACCTGTCTTTCTCACCCAGTTCCTGATCGAAGAGATGCGCGAGCACGGCGAGCAGATGCCCGATCTGCGCCTGCTCATCGAAGTGGTGACGCGCGCCTGCAAGCGCATTTCCATCGCCATCGGCAAGGGCGCGCTCGGCGGCGTCCTGGGAGAAGCCGGCACCGGCAACATCCAGGGCGAGGCGCAGAAGAAGCTGGACGTGCTGTCGAACGACATCCTGATGGAAGCCAACGAGTGGGGCGGGCATCTGGCCGCGCTCGCCTCGGAGGAGATGGACGAGGCCGTCATGATCCCGGAGCAGTACCCGAAGGGCGGCTACCTGCTGCTGTTCGATCCGCTCGACGGCTCCAGCAACATCGACGTCAACATCTCGGTCGGTACGATCTTCTCGGTGCTGCGTGCCCCGCGCCGGCCGACCGGCACGCTCGAAGAATCGTTCCTGCAGCCGGGCACGCAGCAGGTCTGCGCCGGGTACGCCCTGTACGGGCCCAGCACGCAGCTCGTACTGACCATCGGCACCGGCGTGCACGTCTTCACGCTCGATCGCGAGCTCGGCAGTTTCGTGCTGACGCAGCGCGATCTGCGCATTCCCGAGGACACCAAGGAGTTCTCGATCAACGCGTCGAACGCACGCCACTGGGAAGCACCGGTGAAGCGTTACATCGACGAGTGCCTGGCCGGCAAGGACGGACCGCGGGGCAAGGATTTCAACATGCGCTGGGTCGCCTCGATGGTGTCCGACGTGCACCGCATCCTGACCCGTGGCGGTGTGTTCATGTACCCGCTCGACGCCAAGACGAAGAGCCAGGGCGGCAAGCTGCGCCTGATGTACGAGGCCAACCCCATGAGCATGCTGATCGAGCAGGCCGGCGGTGCCGCCAGCACCGGCCGCGAGCGCATCCTGTCGATCAAACCCGGCAAGCTGCACCAGCGCGTGCCGGTGATCATGGGCTCGAAGAACGAAGTCGAGCGCGTCGCCTCGTATCACGCCGGCGGCTGAGCCGGCGACCGGACGCGTCACGCCGGTGCGGCCCTGGCCGCACCGGATCTTGCATCGAGAGTCGCGCAGGCTGGGCAGGCTTGTTGCTCCCGCCTTCCATCCTTCACGCCTTTGCGCTAAATCTCTCGCAGCCACACGTCCGCCGGAGCGACCATGCCCCGCAATGCCCTCTACGCCCAGTCCGGCGGCGTCACCGCGGTCATCAACGTTTCGGCGCAGGGTGTCATCGAGACGGCGCGCCGGCATCCGCAACATTTCGGAAAGCTCTACGCCGGCCGCAACGGCATCATCGGCGCGCTGACCGAGGACCTGATCGACAC
>CAZXXM010000262.1:0-5291 GCA_964644715.1 uncultured Salinisphaerales bacterium | reverse complement strand
CGGGCCGCGGCGTCGGCATGGACGTGGTGAAGAAGAACATCCAGGCGCTCGGCGGCTCGGTGGAGCTTTCGTCCACGCCAGGCCGCGGCGCGACCGTGCTGATCCGCCTGCCGCTGACCCTGGCGATTCTCGACGGCATGTCGGTGAGCGTGGGTGAGGACGTCTTCATCCTGCCGCTGTCGTCGGTGGTCGAGTCGCTGCAGCCGCAGCCGGAGCAGGTCAAGCGGGTCGCGCATGCCGGAACGGTGGTGCGGGTACGCAACGAATACCTGCCGCTGGTGGACCTGCGAGAGTGGTTCGACCTGCCCGGCGGGCGTCGCACGGCGCACGAGTCGATCGTGGTGATCGTCGAGTCCGAGGGCCGCAAGGTCGCGGTGCAGATCGACGAGCTCGTCGGCCAGCAGCAGGTCGTGATCAAGAGCCTCGAAGCGAACTACCGCCGCGTCCGCGGAATCTCCGGGGCCACCATCCTGGGCGACGGACGCGTCTCCCTGATTCTCGACGTGGCCTCCGTGGTGCGCCTTTTCAGCCAGGGCAGCGCACAGGCCGCCTGATGTTCGCGTCAGAGGAATAGAACTTGAAGGTGTCGGGAGCGCAGTGCCGAAACCGCACCCCGAAGGCCGGAAACCCGACACCGCCCCTCCTTTAGTCCCACGCACAGCCGAGTCCATCCGCGCATGAGCATTCCCGCCAACGCTACTCCGTCGGTCAACGCGCAGATCGCGGCCGGCGTTCCCAACGAATTTCTCACCTTCACCCTCGGCGCCGAGGAGTACGGCGTCGACATCCTCAAGGTGCAGGAGATCCGAGGTTACGACACCGTCACGCGCATTCCCGAGGCGCCGGATTTCATCAAGGGCGTCATCAATCTGCGCGGAACGATCGTCCCGGTCGTCGACATGCGCCTGAAGTTCCGTCTCGGCAAGGCCGAGTACAACGAGTTCACGGTGATGATCATCCTGAACATCGCGCGCCGCGTGGTGGGCATGGTGGTCGACGGCGTCTCCGACGTCATGCAGCTCACCGCAGAGCAGATCCGCCCTGCGCCCGAGTTCGGCGGCGCGGTGAACACCAAGTTCATCACCGGCATCGGCGCACTCGACCAGCGCATGCTGATCCTCGTGGATATCGAAAAGCTCATGTCGGGGTCCGACATGGCCCTGATGGATTCGGCCTCGCAGGCGCTGCAGTGAGCCGACGATACCGGGCGATCGAGATGAACCCGCTGCACCCGCAATCCCTTGCTTCCCACTTCGGCGCGTTCGCCGCCGTGTCCCACCCCTCTTACTGATCCCGGCAGGTCCGCCCATGAAGACGAAGAAGACGTCCAAAGCTAAGCCCATTTCCAAGTCCAAAGCGAGTGCCAAGCTCGTCAATCGACACAAGATCCCGACTGCGGTCGCCTCGAAGGTGAACGCCTCGTCGCTGGAGCGCAGCGAACTGTCCGGCCGCATGGCGGCGGTGCAGCGCGCGCAGCTTGTGCTCGAACTTGCCGTCGACGGCGCGGTGATCGCCGCCAATGAGCGCTTCCTCGGTGCGCTTGGCTACACGCTGGACGAGGTGCGCGGCCGCCACCACTCGCACTTCTACGAAGCCGGCACCGACCAGTCCGACGAATATCGCGCCGCCTGGGCCAAGATTGCCCGCGGTGAGATGCACATGAGCCTGGAGAGCCGCGTCGGCAAGGACGGCCACGCGGTGTGGCTGCACAGCGTGCTGAGCCCCGTGCTCGACAACGCCGGCAAGGTCATCCGCGTGATGGAGCTGTCGACCGACGTGACGGAAACGCATGTTGCCGACGTCGAGGCGCGCCGTGAGCTGGCGGTGCGCACGCAGATCATGAACGAGACGAGCATCGTCTCGATGGCCGACAAGAAGGGCGACATCCTTTCGTACAACCAGAAGTATCTGGACATCTCCAAGTACAGCCCCGAAGAGCTGCAGGGAAGCCCGCACAGCATCACGCGGCACCCCGACATGCCCAAGGAGGTCTTCAAGAAAATGTGGGCCACGATCGGTCGCGGCCACGTGTTTCGCGGCGTGATCAAGAATCGTGCGAAGGACGGCACGCCGTACTACGTCGACGCAGTGGTCGCGCCTTTCATCGGCAAGAACGGCAAGCCCGAGAAGTACCTGGGCGTGCGCTACGACATCACCGACGCGGAGATCGCGCGCCAGAACGCTCAGGGCGTGATGGACGCGCTGAACAAATCTCAGGCGGTGATCGAGTTCGATCTCAAGGGCACGATCACGCATGCCAACGATCTGTTCTGCTCGACGCTGGGCTACAGCTTCGACGAGATCAAGGGACAGCACCACAGCATGTTCATCGACCCGGTGCATCGCGCTTCGCCCGAGTACCGCGCGTTCTGGGAAAAGCTCGGTCGCGGTGAATTTGACGCAGGTCAGTACAAGCGCTTCGGCAAGGGCGGCCGCGAGGTCTGGATCCAGGCCTCGTACAACCCGATCTGTGACGAGATGGGTCGCCCGTTCAAGGTGGTCAAGTACGCCACCGACATCACCGCCGCCAAGCTTCAGGCCGCCGATTACGAAGGTCAGCTCTCGGCGATCAGCAAAGCGCAGGCCGTCATCGAATTCTCGCTCGACGGCCGCATCCTCCACGCCAACGACAACTTCCTGAAGGGGCTGGGCTACTCGCTCGACGAGATCAAGGGCCAGCACCACGGGATGTTCGTCGACCCGAGCTATCGCCAGTCGGTCGAGTACCGCATGTTCTGGGAGAAGCTGGGCCGAGGCGAGTTCGATTCGGGCCAGTACAAGCGCTACGCCAAGGGCGGCCGCGAGATCTGGATCCAGGCCTCGTACAACCCGATCCTCGATCTCAACGGTAAAGCGTTCAAAGTCGTGAAGTACGCCACCGACGTGACCGAGCAGGTGCGCGCCAGCGAGGCCCTGCAGCGGGCGGTGGCCGAGACCCAGGCGGTCGTCGGCGGAGCCCAGGCGGGTGACCTGTCGCAGCGCATCCCGCTCGAAGGCAAGAACGGCTCGATTCGCGATCTGTGCAACGGCGTCAACGAACTGGTCGAGAACATGGCCTCGGTGGTCGGCCGCATCAAGGGTGCGACCGAAGCGATCAACACCGCGGCGCGTGAGATCGCGTCGGGCAACGCCGACCTGTCGGCGCGCACCGAGCAGCAGGCTGCCTCGCTGGAAGAGACCGCATCCTCAATGGAGGAGCTGACCAGCACGGTCAAGCAGAACGCCGAGAACGCCAAGCAGGCCAACCAGCTCGCCATGGGCGCCTCGGACGTCGCGCGCAAGGGCGGCCAGGTAGTCAGCGAGGTGGTCACGACCATGAGCGCGATCAACGAATCGAGCAAGAAGATCGTCGACATCATCAGCGTCATCGACGGCATCGCGTTCCAGACCAACATTCTGGCGCTGAACGCCGCGGTGGAAGCCGCGCGTGCCGGCGAGCAGGGTCGCGGCTTCGCGGTGGTGGCGGCCGAGGTGCGCAGCCTCGCGCAGCGCAGCGCCGGTGCGGCCAAGGAGATCAAGACGCTGATCGGCGACTCGGTCGAGAAGGTCGGCAACGGCGCCAAGCTGGTCGACCAGGCCGGCAAGACGATGGAAGAGATCGTGACGAGCGTGAAGCGTGTCACCGACATCATGTCGGAGATCAGCGCCGCGTCTCAGGAGCAGAGCCAGGGCATCGAGCAGGTCAACCAGACCGTCACGCAGATGGACGAGGTCACGCAGCAGAACGCCGCGCTGGTGGAGGAGTCCGCCGCCGCCGCCCGTTCGCTCGAAGAGCAGGCCGCCGGCCTGGTCGGCGCCGTTGCCCAGTTCCGCATCGACGATTCGGATGTGCTTTCGGCCCCCGTCGCAGCAACGCCTGCACCAAGCAAGCCGGCTTCGGCACCCCGTCCGGCCGCGGCCAAACCGGTTGCCAAGCTGGCGGCCAAGCCCGCGGCGGCCGCCGCGGCAAAACGTCCGGCGGCGTCGACCGCCAACGGCCGGCACGTCGCCCCGTCGGGTGGTGACAAATCGGAGCAGTGGGCCGAGTTCTGATCAGCACCTGATTCGTCACGGATCGGCGCCGGGTTTGTCCGGCGCCCGATCCGAAGCCCGACCCAACCCCGCCATCGCAAGAGAACGACGACGTGAATGCCGTAGTGGCCGAGACGCGGGATTTCGCCTTCACCGCGCGTGATTTCGACCGGGTGCGCAAGCTGATCTACGGCAAGGCCGGGATCGCGCTGGCCGAATCCAAGGAGGAGATGGTCTACAGCCGCCTGGCGCGACGCCTGCGCGCGCTGAAGATCGATTCCTTCAAAGCGTACCTCGACGGTCTCGAACAGGACGGGACCGAGCAGGAGTGGCAGGAGTTCACCAACGCGCTGACCACCAACCTGACCTCTTTCTTCCGCGAGGCGCATCACTTCGACGCGCTGCGCGAGATGCTGCAGAAACTGCCGCGCGGACAGCGCGCGACGATCTGGTGCGCCGCCGCGAGCACCGGCGAGGAGCCGTACTCGCTGGCGATCACCGCCTGCGAGGCGTTCGACTCGCTCAACCCGCCGGTAACGATCCTGGCCACCGACATCGACACCAACGTGCTCGCCACGGCCGAGCGCGCGATCTACCCGGTGGACCGCATCGAGAAGCTCAGCCTCGAGCGCAAGAAGCGCTTCTTCCAGCGAGGCACCGGCAGCGTGGCGGGGCAGTGCCGCGTGATCGAACCGCTGCGCAAGCTGCTCACGTTCCGCCAGCTCAACCTGCTCGACACGAGCTACCCGGTGCGCGGACCGTTCGACGCGATCTTCTGCCGCAACGTGATGATCTACTTCGACAAGCCCACGCAGTCCGCGATCCTGCGCCGGATGATGCCGTTGTTGTCTCGCGACGGCCTGTTCTTTGCGGGGCATTCGGAGAGCTTCTTCCATGCCGGCGATGTGATCCGCCCGGTCGGCCGCACGATCTACCGGCGCGCCGATGCGCCGGGCGGTCCGCTGCCGAAGAAGGCGTAGCGCGCGATGTACGCGATACGAAAGGTCCGTAGCGAGAAGCCGCCTGCAGAGCCCAAGGGTTACTACGATCCCAAGTTCAACGCACAGGCGCTCAAAGTCCTGCCCGGCGAATATCTGGTGACCGCCAACGATGTGATGCTGGTGACCGTGCTCGGCTCCTGCGTCTCGGCGTGCATCCGTGATCCACTGGCCGGCGTGGGCGGCATGAACCATTTCATGCTGCCCGAAGCCGAGTCCGAAGGCCGTGCCAGCAGCTGGGGCGCCGAGTCGACGCGCTACGGCAGCTACGCGATGGAAATG
>CAZXXM010000261.1:0-5292 GCA_964644715.1 uncultured Salinisphaerales bacterium | reverse complement strand
GAGAGCAGCGGCCGCTCTCCGGCATCGAGCGTCACGTAGTCGAAGTAGTCGAACACGCGCGGCTCGGCCAGCTCGCGCAGCTCGGTGTTCACGTAACCACCGCCGAGCACCGTGACGATCCGTGGGTGATGCGCCTTCAGGCTCTGCGCGATCCGGAACGCCGCGTAGACGGCGCCGGGGAAGGGCACGGAAATCAGCACGAGATCCGGCGTGTGGCGATCCACCGCTTCGAGCGTCAGCGCGTGCAGCGTCCGATCGACCAGCGTGAAGGGCGCCTCGATGGCCTGCGCCATCGGTTCGAAATGCGGCTGGCTCTGCGCCAGCGATTCGGCGTAGCGCACGAACTCGAAGCGCGCATCGACGGTGTCGCGCAGCACGTCGGCCAGGTCGTTGAGGTAGAGCGTGGCCAGGTGTCGCGCCCGGTCCTGCGCGCCCAGCGCGCCGAAGGCCCAGGCCAGCGGATCTCCGCCGTCCTCGTCGACATAGATGTCGAGCGAGGCGAAGCGCGGACCTTCCGGCAGGAAGCGGCGGCTGCAGATGCGGTGGGCGATCGTCGGATCGCGCGTCTGCAGGAAGGCCAGCGTGACCGGCAAGGTCGTGCGGTAGCGATCGAAGGCGTCCAGGAAATGCCGGACGCCGGGGCTGCGCTTGCGCTCGGCCTGCGCGAGGGCGGCCTCCCGGATCTGCACCAGACCGTCGGGCGAGAACAGCCGTAGCACCAGCGCGAGGGCCAGGTCTTCCTGGTGCGCATCGACGCCACGCGAGCGCAGGAAGCCGGTCAGGTAGGCGGTGGAGGGGTAGGGCGTGTTGAGCTGCGTCATCGGCGGGATGACGGACAGGACACGCGGAGACACGAAGGACATGGCGCGCATCCTGCCATTCCTGTGCATCTCTCCGTAGCCTGGACAAAGTCCGGGGCGGTCTCTTTCTGGATGACGGAACCCCGGACTTCGCCCGGGCTACGGTAGCGACGGCGGCGATGCCGCCGCGGGCCGTTAGAATGCGGGTCCCATTTTCCATTGCCTGCCGCCCAGAGCGGCCCATCCCCATGACCGAGTCTGCAACTCCCGAGAGCGTCGTCATCGTCGGTGCCGGCCAGGCGGGCGGAGAAACCGCCGCTGAACTTCGCCGCCAGGGCTACACCGGGCGCATCACGATCGTCGGTGACGAGCCGCACGTGCCGTACAAGCGTCCGCCGCTGTCGAAGACTTACCTGTCTGGCGCCGCGACCAAGGAATCGCTGTACGTGCTATCGGCGGCCGCGATGGAGAAGGCCACCATCGAGTTCATCGGCGGCGTGCGCGCCACGTCGATCGATCGCGCCGGCAAGACGCTGACCTTGTCGGACGGCCGCAAGCTGCCCTATGGCAAGCTGATGCTGGCCACCGGCGGCCGGCCGCGCCTGCTGACGATTCCGGGTGCCGACCTGCCCAACATCCACGTCGTGCGCGGCATCGCCGATGTCGACGCGATCCGCGAGCAGTTCGTCGCCGGCAAGCGCCTGGTGATCGTCGGCGGTGGCTACATCGGACTGGAAGTGGCCGCCGTCGCGACCAAGGCCGGCCTGAAGGTCACCGTGCTGGAGAGCATGCCGCGCGTGCTGCAGCGCGTGACGGCGCCGGAGATGTCCGCGTTCTACGAGAAGGTGCACCGCGAGGCCGGCGTCGACGTGCGCACCGGCGTGCAGCTGGCGGGTTTCGAGCAGCAGGGCGACGCGATCCACGTGAAGCTGGTCGGCGGCGACGTCGAGGGCGACCTGGTGATCGTCGGCATCGGCCTGATCGCCAACACCGAGCTGGCGGCGGACGCCGGGCTCGAAGTGGACAACGGCATCGTCGTCGACGAGTTCACGCGCACCGCCGATCCGGACATCCATGCCGCCGGCGACTGCACCGTGCATCCGAGCGAATTCCTCGGCCGCCGCGTGCGCCTCGAATCGGTGCAGAACGCGATGGAGCAGGGCCGTGCCGGCGCGCTGAACATGCTGGGCAAGGCCACCAAGTACGCCAACGTGCCCTGGTTCTGGTCCGACCAGTACGAACTGAAGCTGCAGATCGTCGGCCTGTCGACGGGCTACGACCAGGTCGTGCTGCGCGGCGACCCGGCCAAGCGCAGCTTCGGCGCGTTCTACCTGAAGGACGGCCACCTGATCGCCGTGGACACCGTCAGCCGGCCGCAGGAATTCATGCTGGCCAAGAAAATGGTGGCGCTGAAGGCCAAGATCGATCCGGCGAAGCTCGCCGATGAAACCATCGCGATGAAGGACCTCGTGCCGACAGCGTGAACCGCATGCCCCGCGCTCCCGTAGCCCGGACGCAGTCCGGGGCGGTCTCCTTCGGGATGACGGAATCCCGGACTGCGTCCGGGCTACGGGGGTGACGGACCGCCCTGCGCCGGTTTCCTTTCCCGAGGCGCTGCGCTGGTGGCTCAAGCTCGGCTGCATCAGCTTCGGCGGCCCTGCCGGCCAGATCGCGATCATGCATCGCGAGCTGGTGGAGACGCGCCGCTGGATTTCCGAGAAGCGATTCCTGCACGCGCTGAACTACTGCATGTTGCTGCCGGGGCCGGAGGCGCAGCAGCTCGCGACCTACATCGGCTGGTTGATGCACGGCGTGCGCGGCGGCATCGCGGCGGGCGCGCTGTTCGTTCTGCCTTCGCTGCTGATGCTGATCGGGCTGTCCTATGCGTACGTGAGCCTCGGGGCGCCGCTCGCAACCGATCTGCTGTACGGCATCCGGCCCGCGGTCGTCGCGATCGTTGCGTTCGCTGCGTGGCGCATCGGATCGAAGGTACTGAAGCAGAGCGCATTGTGGCCGGTACCCGTTGCCGCATTCGTCGCCTTGTACACGCACATCCCGTTTCCCGCCGTCATCGCCGCGGCAGCGCTCTACGGCTGGCTGTTGCGGACCCGACTGGGCGGCGCCGGAAGCCACGGGACGGCGCAGGCCCGGCATCCTCCCGCCTTGATCGACGACGACACGCCGACGCCGCCGCACGCGGTGTACGCGTCGTCCCGCTTCGTGCTGGTCCTGCTGTTCGGCGTCTTGTTGGCGGGCACTGCGTACGCGCTGCTCGGCGCGCTCCATGGATTCAACTCGCTGTTCAACGCGATGGGCCTGTTCTTCGGCAAGGCGGCGCTGGTGACCTTCGGCGGCGCTTACGCCGTCATGCCCTACGTGTTCCAGGGAGCGGTCGTGAACTACGGCTGGCTCAGCGCGGCGCAGATGATGGATGGCCTTGCGCTCGGCGAGACGACGCCCGGTCCCTTGATCATGGTGGTGGCCTTCGTCGGTTTCCTCGGTGGCTGGAACGGTGCGCCGATCGAACCCTGGGCGGCTGGCCTGATCGGCGCCTGCGTCGCCAGCTTCTTCACGTTTCTTCCGTCGTTCATCTTCATCTTCGCCGGCGCGCCCTGGGACGAACGCACGCGCGGGAATTTCCGGCTCGCGGGCCCGATGAGCGCGATCACCGCGGCGGTCGTCGGCGCGATCGTGTCGCTCGCGCTGTTCTTCGCGGCGCACGTGTTCTGGCCTCGGCAGGGTTTCGATGGCGTTGCGATGGCGATCGCCATCGCCGGCTGGATCGTGCTGTGGCGCAACTGGCTGGGGATGATCCCGCTGATCGTGCTGAGCGCGGTGATCGGTGTGGCCTACCGGTTTTTGAGCTGATCGAACCTCGTAGCCTGGACGAAGTCCTGGGTTGTCTCTTTCGGGGGGACGTCCCCCCCGGACTTCGTCCGGTATCTACGGGGCTACGGCTCACCCATTTGCAGCATGTAGCCCTGCCCTGCGCTGCCTAGTCTGCGATTGGTTCGGACGTCCGCCCTGTGCTGGATGTTCTTCCTCAAGCGGGACAACTGACGGAAACAGCTCATGGCGGGTGTACTCCAAAATCTGAAGGTGCTCGACCTCACGTCCGGCGTCGCCGGGCCGATGGCCACGATGCTGCTCGGCGACAACGGCGCCGACGTCATCAAGATCGAGCCGCCCGGTGGCGACCCGATGCGCACGACCGAGGGCCCGCACCGGCTCGGCTACACGGTGTGGCAGCGCGGCAAGCGCAGCGCGTTCCTGGATCTGTCGAACGATGAAGACCGCAAGGCGTTCCTTGCGCTCGCCAAGGTCGCGGACATCCTCGTCGAGTCGTTCGCGCCCGGTCAGACTGCGAAGCTGGGTATCGATTACGCGACCTTGAGCGCCGCGAATCCGCGGCTGATCTACTGCTCGATCACCGGCTATGGTCGCGACACCGCGCACAGCCAGCGGCCTGCGGTCGATGCGCTGGTGCAGGCCCGCACCGGCCTGATGTTCGAGCAGCGGGGTTGGCCCGAAGGCGCGCTCAATCACATGAACGGCCTGCCGGATCCGTTTCCCGATCTCGAGATTCCGCAGGACCAGGTTCAGGGTGCGCCGCGTCCGGGTCCGCTGTTCGTCGCCTCGCAGTGGCCGAGCCTGGGCGCCTTCTTCACGTCGAGCCTTGGCATTGCAGCCGCTCTGCGCGCGCGCGAACTCACCGGTCGCGGGCAATGGGTGGAGACCTCGCTGCTGCAGGGCGCCTTCGCCGGTGCGGCCGGCGTCTGGCAGCGCGCCGAAAAGGTCGATGCCGCGGGCTTCGACACCTGGATCCTGAATTCGAAATCGTCCAAGGGCCACTTCCAGGCCAAGGACGGCAAGTGGCTGCACAACTGGGTGCCCAATCCGCGCTTCATCCTGCAGGCGGCCCAGGGCGACACGCTGAACGCCTCGCCCGACCTGACGGTGCAGAACGATCCGGACCGCTTCGGCACGGGCCCCGAGGAGATCCTGGTGATGTCGCACTACCAGCCGATCCTCGCCGAGGCCGTCGCCAAGTTCCCGGTGAAGGACTGGATCGAGGCCGCGGCCGTCGCCGAGATGACGATGCAGCCCGTGCGCAGCATCGAGGAATCGCTGGCCGATCCGGCCTTCCTCGAGGACGGCTGCGTGCGCGAGATCGAGGATGCCGAGCTGGGGACGATCCGCACGGTGGGCAACGCGTTCAACATGAGCCTGACGCAGGGCAGGCCCGGTGCGGCGCCGGTGAAGCCGGGTGCGAACACGGCCGAGGTGAAGGCCGAGGCGGCGAAGATCCTCGCGGAAGCCGGCGCCACGACGGCGGCGTCGAACGGCTGGAAGATCAAGGCGCCGCTCGACGGGATCGTCGTGCTCGATCTGGGCCTGGCCATCGCCGGTCCGTTCGGGACGCAGTTGCTGAGCGATCTGGGCGCCACGGTGATCAAGATCAACGGCCTGTTCGATCTGTTCTGGCATCGCG
>CAZXXM010000260.1:0-5305 GCA_964644715.1 uncultured Salinisphaerales bacterium | reverse complement strand
TGCCGGACTCGCCGCCGGGCGTGAAGGGCCTGAGCACGTTCGTCGTGCCCAAGTTCCTCGTCAACAAGGACGGCTCGCTGGGCGAGCGCAACAAGCTCGTCGCCGCCAACATCGAGCACAAGATGGGCATCAACGGCTCGTGCACCTGCGTCATGCAGTTCGACGGCGCGCAGGGCTGGATGGTGGGCGCGCCCAACACGGGCATTCAGAACATGTTCGTGATGATGAACCTGGCCCGCATCATGGTGGGCTTCCAGGGCCTGGGTCAGTGCGAACTGGCCACGCAGAACGCCATCCGCTATGCCATCGATCGCAAGCAGGGCAAGGCCTTCAACGGCAAGCCCGAGATCATCGAACACGCCGACGTGCGCCGCATGCTGCTGACGATGAAGGCCACCACCGAAGGCGCGCGCGTGCTCGCCTACGAGACCGCGTTCTGGGTCGACGTCACGCATCACCATCCGGACGAGAAGGTGCGCGAGGAAGCGCAGGACTGGGTCGATCTCAATACCCCGCTGGTCAAGGCTTTCTGCACCGACAGCGCGGTGGACCTGGCCAGCCTCGCCATCCAGACCTACGGCGGCCACGGCTTCATCAAGGAGCACGGCGTCGAGCAGATCGCGCGCGACGCCAAGATCCTGTGCCTCTACGAGGGTACCAACGGCATCCAGGCGATGGACCTGGTGCGCCGCAAGCTGATGATGCACAACGGCCGCCTCGCGCAGCGCTTCTTCCAGGCGGTCCGCGCCGACCTCAACGCCGATGCGCCGCTGGGCTGGATCACGCGCCCGCTGGGTCGCGCGGTCGACGAGCTGGAATCGGCCACCGCGTTCCTGATCGAATCGTTCAAGACCGCGCCGGACGCGGCCGGCTTCGGCGCAGTGGACTTCCAGCGGGCCTTCGCGCTGACCTACCTGGGCTGGAACTGGCTGCGCATGATCAAGGCCTCGGCCGAGCATCCGGAAGCCGGTTTCCGCGCTTCCAAGAAGGCCACCGCCGAATTCTTCGTCACCCGCATGCTGCCGCAGGTGCACGCGCTGCTGAGCACGGTGCGCGCCCCGACCGACAGCCTGATGGCGCTCGAAGCCGCGAATTTCTGATCCGCACGGCCCCTGTAGCCCGGACGCAGTCCGGGTCGCCTGGCCCGAAGCTCCCGGACTGCGTCCGGGCTACGGGGTCCGGCCGGCCCCGACCTGACACCGGAATCTCCTCGTCGGGAAACTGACGCCGCCCGGCCGCCCGCATATGGTCGCCGCCGGGTTTCCATCAGAATGTGAAGACAAGGGCCTGAAGGCCCGAATACCGTACCTCGGAGGAGAATTGCGATGAGTTTTCGTGGGATCTGGGTTGCCCTGATCGTCCTGCTGGCCGGCTGTTCCACGGCGGAGAAGAAGCCGTCCGAGGGGCCGGAGCGATTCGACGCCCCCGAAGATTTCGTCAACGTCATCGGCGAAGAGCCGGCGCCGGTCGAGATCTCCTCGGAACCGCATCGCGACGCGACGCCCGCCCCCACCCCTGCGGCCAACGAACGGCGGCGCGGATTCGAGGAAGAAAATCGAATCCTCGGCAACGACCCGCGCCGCGCGGCCGCCGAGGCTCGCGCCAACGCCTCGTCTCCGTCCGCGGCGTCGCGCGGTCAGGCCCAGACCAACCCGAATGCGCCGATGGCCCCGATGGCCGGCCGCGTCGGCATCATGAGCCTGCTCGGCAACGAGCTGATGCATGTCCACTCCGGCACGTTCGGCAGCAAGGAACAGAGCTTCACCACGCAGTTCGACCTCAACGGCTACGTCACCGAAGAACTGCGCAAGGCGCTCCTCGCGAAGACGCCGTACCAGCCGGTCAACGTGAGTTCGACCGGCGCGCTGCGGCAGGCCGCCAACACCTGGCAGGACAGCTGGAATGGACAGTCCTTCGCGCCGACGTTCCAGCGCGAATTCGACGGCATCATCAGCCAGAACCGCCTTTCGATGCTGATCATCGTCGCCTACGCGAAGGCCGGCGACGGCTCGTTCATCGGAGGCGCCAAGCTCAGCGGCTCGGGCCTGTACACCCGCGGGCGCAAGGCCGCGGTGTTCTCGACCCTGCAGTTCTACCGCCTCGTCGGCTCGCCGGCGCAGCTGGTGTATCCAATCGCTCCGGAAGGCGAACGCAGCATCGGCGACCTGCCGAACGCCCAGCTGCCGAAGGATCTCGACAACCTGCCCCCGCGCTACCTCGTTCCCATTTACGAACCGCTGCGCACGCTGGTTCAGAACAAGGTCTTCGGGCTGGTCTCCCTGCCGCGAAAGCTGGGATACTGATTTCATCCATCAGTTCCAGCAGGGGCGGGCCATGGGCGTTTACGACTTCACGGCAACCGGTATCGACGGCAGTCAGCAGAGCCTCGCCGCTTACAAGGGCAAGACGCTGCTGGTGGTGAACGTGGCCAGCAAATGCGGGTTCACGCCGCAGTACAAGGGGCTCGAAGCGCTGTACCGCGAGTACAAGGACAAGGGCCTCGTGATCCTTGGATTTCCCTGCGACCAGTTCGGCCACCAGGAACCGGGCGACGAGAACGAGATCAAGAATTTCTGCTCGCTCAATTACGACGTCAGCTTCCCGATGTTCGCCAAGATCAAGGTCAACGGTGACGACGCGCACCCGCTCTACAAATTTCTGAAGAGCGAGGCGTCGGGGATCCTGGGCAGCGAAGGCATCAAGTGGAACTTCACCAAGTTCCTCGTCGACAAGAACGGCAAGGTCGTGAAGCGCTACGGCAGCATCGACAAGCCGGCCGACATCGGCAAGGACATCGCCGAGATCCTTTGAGGCGCAGCGGGAAACAAAAAAAGGCCGGGCATCAGCCCGGCCTTTTTCGTATCTGCGACCCGCTTACTGCTTCTTGGCGCCTGCATCGACCCCGACGTTGGCCGATGCGCCGGCAGAGCCGCCGCCGGCCGAGGCGCCCGCGGTGACGCCGGCCCCGACGCTGGTCGCGGTACCGAGCACGCCGCCGACACCGTCCTTCACGCCACCGGCCACGCCGCCCACCGCATTCTTGGTCTTCTTCGCGGCCTTCTTGCCGGCTTCACCCGCCGCGTGTGCGCCATCCTTCACCGCAGCGCCGGTCTTGGCACCAGCATCGACGCCGGCGTCCACTCCGGCCCCGACGGCGGCCTTGCCGCTCGAAACCGCGCTGGAACCAGCGGCGGCACCCGCACCGAGTCCGGCGCCGACAGCCGCCTTGGCTTCACCGGCCTTCGCAGCGCCGTGCTCGACGGCAGAGCCCGCTTCCGCATTCGCCCCGGCACCGACACTGGCGTCGACGCCTGCCTTCGAGGCTGCGGCGTCCTTGGCGCCCTGCGCCTGAGCATCGGCTTCCGCCTTCGCCTTGGCCTTGGCATCGGCCTCCACCTGCGTCTTGCCGGGCGCGGAAACATTCACGCCTGCGTCCACGCCGAGCCCCGCATTCAGGCCAGCGGCGAAAGTCGAAGAAGTGGCGAGCGCCAGCAGCGCCGCCGCCGGCAGTGAGAATTTGTTCATGTGCGTAACCCCAGAGTGTGCGTCGGGAGCTCCCGACCCGCTGAAGTCTATGCGCAGGCTCTGAATTGCAACTGAACTTTTTCGTCACCGGCCGATGCGCCCGACGGGCCGCTACGAATGGTCGACCCGATGCTGGAGCAGGCGCTTCCGGGCGCAGGACGCGCCATGAAAAAGGCCCCGCGAACGGGGCCTTCGGTGCTGCAACGCCTGCCAGGAATCAGAAGTAGAAACGGGCGCCGATCCGCAGATCGTTGATGTCGATGTCGCCGCCGCGATCCGCATCGAGGAAGCTCGCTCGATAGTCCGCGAAGATGCCGAAGTTCTGGGCCACGCGATACGTGCCGCCGATCAGCAGTTCGGGACCATCGGTGTCGTCCAGCAACAGGTAGCCGACCTCGCCGTGCAAGCGGAACTGATCCGAAACCGGGATGGCGTAGCCGACGTGGCCGCCGATGCCGCTGTCGTCTTCGCTCTCGATGTCGAAGCTCACGTACTCGGCGCGGCCGTAGAGGCCCGCACCCTTGGGGCCCATGCCCGGACCGAAGCCGGCGCCCAGACGCAGCTGATCGAAGTCAGCGTTGAAGTCGTCGTATTCGACGGTCTGGTATTCACCGGTCAGATAGACCTGATCGGCGACCTGGAAACCACCCTTCACGCCGACGCCGACACCGTCGTCGTCCGCCGGCCCGAAGTCGATGTCCGACATGTAGAAATATCCATCGACGTAATTGTTGCCGGTTGCTGCCAGGGCAGGCGCCGCGAAACCGCATGCGGCGATGGCCGCGATCAACTCGCGCTTCATGTTCTTACTCTCCGTTGAGGTGTGACCGAACTTGCGTCGGCGAGCGGGAGTATTCGACGAGAATCTGACTGCGGGCTGAAGGTCTTCTTTCTTTCGACGTGCTTACGCGCTGCCGTTCGTGCGTCTTCTGATGCGAATGAAGAGACCGAACAGCAGCGCCGTCACTCCGAGAAACCAGAGCGGCGTGTCGCGCCATCGCGCATACGGCGTCATCCCCGAACGCGGCACGATCTCGCCTCGCATCATTTCCGCCTCGTACTGGCGAGAGCGCGCCAACACCTCGCCATCGGGACCGATGAACGCGGAAATGCCCGTGTTGGTCGCACGCACGAGCCAGCGCCCGTTCTCGAGCGCGCGGAAACGCGCGATGTCCAGATGCTGATGCGGTGCCGAGGAGTGGGCGAACCAGGCATCGTTGGTGGCGTTGACCAGCACACGGGCGTCGCGTGATTCGTGTGCGAACTCTGCGCCGAAGACATCCTCGAAACAGATCGAAATGCCCAGGCGCTGTCCATGCACGATCACCGGCTCGCGCCGGGGACCGTCGGCACTGAAATCCGAGTAAGGGGTGCCCAGCACATCCATGATCGGCCGCAGCCATCCCGGAATCGGAAAATACTCACCGAAGGGCACGAGATGCCGCTTGTCGTAACGACCCCTGGCCGTCCCGAGTGCCAGGATGCTGTTGAAGATGGAGTCGTCGTCATCGCCGCGAATCAGGACGCCGGCCAGCAGGGTGGCTCCCCGCTTACGGACCTCTTCATCGAGATCGGTGAAGTAATCGCCGAGCAGATCCAGCGGACGATTCGGTACCACCTCGGGCCAGGCGATGAGATCGGCGTTCGCAGCCAAGGTCATCGCGCGGTACCGATCGAGGATCTCCGCACCACGCTCGCGATCCCATTTCTGATCCTGCGGCACGTTGCCTTGCACGATCGCCACGCGCATCGCCGGCCCGGCATCCTGCGTCCAGGTGGC
>CAZXXM010000259.1:0-5305 GCA_964644715.1 uncultured Salinisphaerales bacterium | reverse complement strand
ACCGCATAAGCGCGCGCTTCGAGCGTCTGCTGGTCGATGCCGTGGTGCGCGCCCGCGGACAGCGCACTGCCCTGCCCGGTCTCGAAGTACATCAGGTTCTCGCCCAGCGTCCCGCGCCGCAGCGAGCGTCCGGCGTCGTGGGCCTCGCGCAGCAGCGCGAGGTCGATGCCGAAGCTGCGGTTGAGCGCCTCGGTCCCGCCGATGGACTGGAACACCAGGTCCAGCGGCAAGCCGGCCTCGATCGCCTCGATCTGGCGCGTGACATGCGCCAGCACGCAGGACTGCGTCGGAATTTCGAAGCGCGCGATCAGCTCGTCGAGCAGCCGCCACAGGACCGCCAGGCGTTCGGGTTCGTCGCTTGCCGGATTGATGCCGATGCAGGCATCGCCGCTGCCGAGCATCAGGCCGTCGAGGATGGAGACGGCCACGCCGCGCGCATCGTCGGTGGGATGGTTGGGCTGCAGGCGAACCGACAACACGCCGGCACCACCGAGCGTGTTGCGAAAGCGCGTCGTCACGCGGACCTTGCGCGCGGTCAGCACCAGGTCCTGATTGCGCATCAGCTTGCTGACGGCCGCCAGCATCTCGGGCATCAGGCCCGGCGCGAGCGCGGCCAGCACCGTGCCGTCCACGGCATCCGACAGCAGCCAGTCGCGGAACGAGCCGACGCTGAGACCGGCGATGGGAGAGAACGCATCGCGATCGAAACCGTCGCAGATCAGGCGCGTGACTTCATCCTGCTCGGCCGGGATCAACAGCTCTTCGCAAAATCGCGCCAGCGGCACGTCCGCCAGCGCCAGCCGCGCGGCCATGCGCTCCTCGGCGCTGGCACTCGCGATGCCGGCCAGGTGATCGCCCGAGCGCTCGGGCGAGGCCTTGGCCAGCAGGTCGCCGAGGGTCTCGAAGCGATAACCGCGTACACCGATGCGCGATGTGTAGGCCATGGATCATTGTGTCCGCAATCACGAGGACGGGGAACCGAATCGACGGCGTGACCCTCGCGGCCATACCGTCGCGACCGTTTGCTACGCAAGTGCCTTGCCCGCTACCGTCGACCGCTCTCCACCGGGGGTGCTCATGAAGTTTCCGAACATCGCGGCGCTCGCCCTGCTGCTGGCGCTGACGGCATCCGCCGGCCGTGCCGACGGGCCCGAAGATTCCTACCTGTGGCTCGAGGACATCGAGTCCGCGAAATCGCTCGACTGGGTCCGCGCGCGCAACGCGGTGTCGCAAAAGGAACTGGAGGCCTCGCCCGATTTCGCGGCGATCCACGATCGCCTGCTCGCCATCTACGATTCCGATGCGCGGATTCCCTCCGTCGTGCTGCGAGGCGGCTGGTTCTACAACTTCTGGAAGGACGCGCAGCACCCGCGCGGCACCTGGCGCCGGACCCGGCCGGACGACTACCGCAAGGCCTCGCCCCGCTGGGAGACCGTGCTCGATCTCGACGCGCTGTCGGCCGCCGAAAAGGAGAACTGGGTCTGGAGCGGCGCGGAATGCCTGTTTCCCGAGTACCGCCGCTGCCTGGTGAAGCTCTCGCGCGGCGGCTCCGACGCGCACGTCGTGCGCGAGTTCGACGTGGGAACGCGAAGCTTCGTCGCCAAGGGCTTCGCGCTGCCCGAAGCGAAGCACGAGATCGTGTGGCGCAACCTGGACAGCGTGCTGGTGGCCACCGACGCCGGAGCGTCCGACCTCACCTCCTCCGGCTATCCGCGCGTCGTCCGCGAATGGAAGCGCGGAACGCCATTGTCCGCCGCCCGCGTCGTCTACGAGGCCAAGGTCGAGGATGTGGCCGTGGGCGTCGCCGTCCAGAACGAGCCGGGCCGGCATCGCGAAATCGTCCAGCGGGCGATCACGTTCTTCCAGTTCGAATACTTCCTGCGCTCGGGCGAGCATCTGGCGAAGCTCGACGTGCCGGTAGACGCCGACCTGAGCCTGTTCAAGGATCAATTGCTGCTGCAGTTGCGCAGCGACTGGGAGATCACCGGCCATCGCTACGAAGCGAACAGCCTGATCGCGATTCCGCTGGTCGCCTTCATCGAAGGCCAGCGCAAGTTCGAGGTCCTGTTTGCGCCCAGCCGGAAAACCTCGCTGGTCGGCTACTCGGCGGTCCGCAACGGGCTGCTGCTCAACCAGCTCGACAACGTCCGTGGCCGCGTCGCCGCGCTGCGCTACGCGAACGGCCGCTGGACCTCGCGCCCGGTGCCGGTACCCGAATTCGGCGAGGCCGAGGCGGTGGCCCTCAACGACGAGGAATCGGACGGCTACCTGCTGTACACCGAGAGCTTCACGTCGCCGACACGGCTGCTCGACGGAACGCTCGGCAGCGACGCGCAGCGCACACTCAAGCAGCTGCCGGCCTTCTTCAAGGCCGACGGCATCGAGGTGGAGCAGCGCGAAGCGGTGTCGAAGGACGGAACGAAGGTTCCGTATTTCCAGGTCGGCCGTGCCGGCACGAAGGCCGATGGCCAGAATCCGACCTTGCTGTACGGCTACGGCGGCTTCGAGATCGCGCTGACGCCGGGCTACCACGCCGCGGTCGGCGCGGCCTGGCTCGAACGCGGCGGCACCTTCGTGCTCGCCAACATCCGCGGCGGCGGCGAATTCGGTCCGCCCTGGCACCAGGCGGCGGTGCAGCAGAACCGCCAGCGCGCCTACGACGATTTCGCGGCCGTTGCGCAGGATCTGATCCAGCGCGGGGTGACCTCGCCGGCTCACCTGGGCATCCAGGGCGGCAGCAACGGCGGCCTGCTGGTCGGCGTGGCGATGACCCAGCGACCCGAACTGTTCGGCGCGGTCGTCTGCCAGGTCCCGCTGCTCGACATGCGCCGCTACCACCGGCTGCTGGCCGGCGCGAGCTGGATGAGCGAGTACGGAAACCCGGACGACCCGGAGCAGTGGGCCTATCTCTCCCGCTATTCGCCGTACCAGAACCTGCGTCCGGGCGTGACGTATCCGAAGGCGCTGATCACCACGTCGACGCGCGATGACCGCGTGCATCCGGCGCATGCGCGCAAGATGACGGCGCGGCTGCTCGAGCTGGGGCAGCCGGTGCTGTACTACGAGAACATCGAAGGCGGCCACGGCGGCGCGGCGAACAACCGGCAGAAGGCCTACATGGATGCGCTGTCGTACACGTTTCTCTGGAAGCAGCTGAAGTAGCCCGGACCAAGTCCGGGCTACTTCTACGCGGCCTCCGCGTAGATTTTCGAGCCTTGCCCTCCGGTCACGTCCTGCCACGCGAACCCGTCCAGCACGTGGTCGATCGCGCGATCTTCGACGGCCAGCGCTTCGATCTGATCGAGCATCCGCGACTTCGACGCGGCATTTCCGTTCCAGATCGGTCCGCGCGCGTCAGTGCCTTCGATCTTGCGCATGAAATC
This sequence comes from uncultured Salinisphaerales bacterium, assembly GCA_964644715.1. Classification (GTDB taxonomy): domain Bacteria; phylum Pseudomonadota; class Gammaproteobacteria; order Nevskiales; family Nevskiaceae; genus Panacagrimonas. The sequence continues at coordinate 1,922 of CAZXXM010000259.1, read as the reverse complement.
CTCGCGCGCTCTCGAGAAATAATGGTTGTAGCGGATCACGTCCACGCTCAGTGCCTCGGGCTGGTCGTACGGCCGGTGGCGCAGCGGCACGCCGTGCTCGGTATACGCGCGGGCCGCGTCGTCACGAAGCTCGAACCAGTGCACGCTGGGGACCGCGGCCACCCGTTCGGGGCGCACGAAGCACTTGGTGTTCATCAGCGCGACCACGTCACGCTGCCGCTCCATCGGCACGCCCATGCGGAAGTTGCGCAGCACGCCGCCGGCCGGTCGCGCGACATGGCCGGCGGTGCCGAAATTGACGCCCGCGACGCACAACGCCGGCAGATGCTCGCGTGGATGCAGCACGTCGCGCAGCTGTGCCCGGTGCGTCGGGAACACGAACTCGTCGACGTCGAAGAAGCCCATCCACGTAGTGCGCGGGCCGAAGTTGGCCAAGGCATGCGCGAAGGCCGCGCGCTGCTGGTTGAGCCAGTACGAGAAGTTCCGCCAGGGGATCAGCTGCACCAGGCCGCTGCGGACATAGGGTTCGAGCACGCGGACCGTGTGGTCGGTGCTGCCGTTGTCGTAGAGCACGAAGCGATCGACGCCGACGTGGCGGTGGAATTCGATCCACTCGGGCAGGAAATCGGCCTCGTTCTTGATCGTCGCCGCGAACACCAGGTAGTGCTCGCGGGACGCGGGCACGATGCGCTCGGGCAGCCGGACGACCTTCCAGGACGTGCCTGCCGCAATCGACCCGCGAATCAGTTTCCACGTGCGATGCATCGACGATCCGGCAGCGCCGGCCTGGCAGGGAGAACGGGGCGATGTTCGGCCGCCGCCTCTGACAAATCCGTGAATACCGCGATGCCGGAAGATTCACGAAGGGCTCGCCGCAGGCCCGAACGGTCCCGCCGGCCCGCGCCGGCTGGCCATTCCCCGCTAGAATTGCGCCCCTTTTGACGCTCCGCGGTCCTCATGACCTCGCTCACGATGGCCCTTTCGAAGGGCCGCATCCTCGAAGACTGCCTGCCGATGCTCGACCGCCTCGGCCTTTCGCCGGCCGGCGACATCGATCGCCTGCTGCGCGTGCCCTCGCGCGATCCGAACCTGCATTTCCTGATCATCCGTCCCACCGACGTGCCGACCTACGTCGAGCATGGCGCGGCGGACCTGGGCATCGTCGGCAAGGACGTGCTGATGGAGCACGGCGGCGAAGCGCTGTACGAGCCGATGGACCTGGACATCGCCAAGTGCCGGCTGTCGATCGCGGCCGTGAAGGGCTCGCCGTTCGCGCAGGCGGATGGAGCCGCGGCCCCGCGCCGGCGCATGCGCGTGGCCACCAAGTACCCCGAGATCACACGCCAGTTCTATGCCGCGCGCGGCGAACAGGTGGAGATCATCAAGCTCTACGGCTCGATGGAGCTGGCGCCGCTGGTGGGCCTGGCCGACGTGATCGTCGACCTGGTGGCCACCGGCAACACGCTCAAGGCCAACGGCCTGGTCGAGACCGAGATCATCTGCCAGGTCAGCTCGCGCATCGTCGTCAACAAGGCTTCGATGAAGATGAAGCACGCCGCGCTGCGCGACCTGCTGTCGCGACTGCAGACGCTGAACACGGCGGCCTGAGGCCATGAAGACGAACCGCCTCGACACGGCCGACGCCGATTTCGACGCTCAGCTCGCGCGCTTGCTGGATCGCGCGCCGACGCAGGACCCGCAGGTCACGCAGTCCGTCGAACGCATCGTCGCGGACGTACGCACGCGCGGCGATGCGGCGCTGCTGGAGGCCACGAACCGCTTCGACCGCTCGAACTGGACCTCGGCCGCGCAGCTCGAACTGACCCGCGCCGAACTCGAGGCCGCCTGGCTCGGCCTTCCGGCGGATCTCAAGCTCGCGCTGGAGCAGGCGCACACCCGCATCCGCGACTACGCCGCGCACC
>CAZXXM010000258.1:0-5329 GCA_964644715.1 uncultured Salinisphaerales bacterium | reverse complement strand
TCGCAGGCGGCGGCGCGCGTGAGCTGGCGGATCGCTTCCTTGACCGCGGCATACGCACCGTAATTGGCGAGGTCCCAGCGCTTGGCCGCCGACGAACCGAAATTCACGATGCTGCCGCCCTGCTTCGCGAGGTGCGGATGCGCGAGCTTCATCAGCCGGAACGTCGCGAGCGGCCCCGACTCCCAACCCGCGGTGAAGGCCTCGTCGCTGACACCGTTCAAAGGGCCCAGCGCCACTTCCTGCGCGTTGTTCACCAGGATGTGAAGGCCGCCGAAGAAAACGACCACCTCCGACACGCAGCGTGCCAGCGAAGCCGCGTCCTTGACGTCGCACAGCACGGCGAGTGCCTTGCCGCCGCGCCCGTCGATGGCGCGCACCGTGTCATCGAGCTTCGACAGCGTGCGCCCGGCCACCGCGATCGCGGCACCTTCGGCCGCGAGCGCCAACGCGATGCCACGGCCGACGCCCTGCCCTGCACCCGTCACCAGCGCGATCTTTCCGGCGAGCTTCATCGTGCTTTCGATTCCATGCGGGCGATCAGGCCGTGGCGGACTGCGTCGCCCGCGCGATGTCCTTCGCCGCGACGTAACCGAACGTCATCGCCGGCCCCAGCGTGGAGCCTGCGCCAGCGTAGGTCGGCCCCATCACGGCAGCCGAGGTGTTACCGACCGCGTACAGACCCTCGATCACCGAACCATCGTCGCGCAGCACGCGCGCACGCTCGTCGGTCACCAGTCCGCCCTTGGTTCCGATCTCGCCGGCATCCAGGCGCACCGCGTAGAACGGCGCCTTCTCGATCGGACCCAGGCAGGGATTGGGCTTCACGTTGCGATCGCTGTAGTAGCGATCGATCGGGCTGTTGCCCTTGCCGAATTCGGTATCCACGCCGGTCTTGGCGAAACCGTTGAGACGCTCGACCGTCGCCGCGAGGTTTGTCGCGTCGACGCCGATCTTGGCGGCCAGCGCGTCGAGCGAATCGGCGCGGTAGTAGACGCGATCGAGCCAGTCCTTCGGCAACTTCGAATCCGGCTCGATCTGGCCCGGCAGGAAGATGCCCATCGGATACTTGAAGCGGAACGTCGCATCGAAGATCAGCCAGCACGGCACGGTACCGTTGCCCTTGGCGTCGTCGGCGTACATCGCCTTCAGGAAGTCCGGATACGTCGATGCCTCGTTGACGAAGCGCAGGCCCTTGCGATTGACGGCCACGCAGCCTGGCATGCCGCGTTCGATGAACAAGGTGATCTGCTGCGCAGCACCGGGCTTGTTGACCGTCGGCGAGCCCCAGACCTGGTCCATGTGCCGAAGACCGGCACCGAGCGCTTGCCCCGCGCGGATGCCGTCGCCGTGGTTGATCGGCGGCACCGCGGTCCAGGCCACGTTGGTCGGCTTGGGCAGGTACTGCTGCCGCATCTCGGGGTTGGACTCGAAACCGCCGCAGGCCAACACGACGCCGCGGCGCGCACGCAACCTCAGCTTCTCGCCCCGCTGCATCGCCTCGACGCCGACGACGCGGCCGTTCTCCTGGATCAGTCCGGTCATACCGGTGCCCAGGTACAGCGGAATCTCCCTGCGCATCATCGCCTCGCGCAGCGAGCCGGTCAGCGCCTGGCCCAGCGTCTGGCGGCGGTCACGATGAGTGCGGCGGCGCCATGCGAAGTCGAACCAGTAGCGCAGCAGCATGCCGAGCATCAGCCGGATCCAGCCGGCGCCGCGCGAGAACAGCGTGTGGGCCTCGACCTGGTTCATCGCGATGCGGCCGAACAGCTGCGTGCCGCGGAACGACGGGCGCTGCACGTCGAACTCGTCACCGAGCTTCGAAGCATCGAATTCCACTGGCTCCATCGAACGGAAGCCCGGCTTGCCGCCCGGCAGGTCCGCGTAATAGTCCGGGTACTTCGGCACGCTGCGGAATTTCACGTCGAAGGTCTTGCCGAGGTGACGCACCATCTCCGGCGCGTTCTTCAGGTAGGCCTCGATGTTGGCCTGCGGCACTTCATCGCCGATCAGGCGCTTGAGATAGGTCAGCGCTTCTTCGTACGTATCGCTGCCGCCGACGCGGGGAATGTCGTCGTTGCAGGGAATCCAGATCCCACCGCCGGACACCGCGCTGGTACCGCCGAACAACACATCCTTCTCGATGACGACGGCGGACAGGCCTTCGGCATTTGCGCACAGCGCAGCGGTCATGCCGCCGGCACCGGAGCCGACGACGATGACGTCGTGTTCTTCGTCGTAGTGAGCTGAGGGTTCGTTCACGCCCATGGTGGGAATCTCGAAGGTTGAAGCAAAGTGACCTCCTCTCCCCAGGCGGCTTCATGCATGGGGAGAGGGTTGGGGTAAGGAGCAGCTTCTGGCTGCCGCCCCCGAACTCGCAGAAAAAGCGGCCCCTCACCCCGGCCCTCTCCCTGCTGTCGCTGGGAGAGAGGGAAAGGCAAAGATCAGACGAAGTAGTCGGTGTTCTCTTTACCCAGGGTCACCGCACCGAAGTTGCGACCGAAGATGTCCGGGTTGTTTGCGTAGTGCGCGCGCGCCGTCAGCACGTCCATGAAACAGCGCACCAGCGGGAAGTCGAGAAAGATGCCGCGACCGCCGCAAGCCGAATGCAGCTTGTACGCGTGCTGGCAGCAGCGCTCGACGACCAGCGCCGCCTGGTAGCGATACATCAGGCGATCGTTCAGGCTCACCGGCCGCTTCAGCCGGATGCCGTCCAGCAGCGATTCGAAATTGCGCTTGAGCGTCAGGCGCATCTCGTCGATCGCCACCGCCGAATCCGCCACCGCCAGCTGCGCCGGCACCTGTTCGGCCGTCTTCTGGCCCATGTTGCCGGTGTGTGCCGAGCCAAAGTCCTTGAAGCAGTTCAGCGCGCCCTGCAATCCACCGATGGCCGCGGTGGAAACGGCGCGAACGAAGATCTGGCCGAACGGAAGCTTGTAGAGATCGGCGGTAAACTCGTCGCGGCCCGGATTGGTGCCCATGAAGCCGTCGCTGGCCTTGTGCGTGCGGTACTCCGGCACGAACACTTCCTTGACGACGATGTCCTTCGAGCCGGTGGCCTTCAGGCCCATCGTGTGCCAGGTGTCGACGATCTCGTAGTCCTTCTTCGGCAGCAGGAACGTGCGGTACTCGGGCGGCTGCCCTTCGGCGAAGATCAGGCCGCCGAGAAACACCCAGTCGCAGTGATCGATGCCGCTGGAGAAGCCCCAGCGTCCGGAGAACAGGAAGCCGCCGTCGACCTTCTTCACGTTGCCCTTGGGCATGTACGTGGAGGCGATCAGCACCGAGTGGTCGCCATCGCCCCAGACATCCTCGGCCGCGCGCGGATCGAACAGCGCGATCTGCCAGTTGTGCACGCCGATGACGCCGTAGACCCAGGCCGTCGACATGCAGCCTTCGGCCAGCGCCATCTGGATGTCGTAGAAGACCTGCGGGTCCATCTCGTAGCCGCCGTACTTCTTCGGCTTGAGAACTTCGAAGAAGCCGGCCGCCTGCATGTCAGCGATGGTCTCCCTGGGCAGCACGCGTGCCTCGGCGGCCGCATCTGCGCGCTTGGCGAGCACCGGGGCCATCTCGCGGGCGCGCTGGAGCAGCACCTCGGGCGTCACCAATGGGCTCACGGTCTTTCTCTGGGTCTGCATGCCGGGGTCTCCTCTTCTATGCGTTCCATGTTTTCCCAGACTTCCGGCGGCGCAACATCACCCGAAATGACGACCTGCCTGCGCGGCGTCGAAACGACGTCACCCGGCAGCGGTCGAACACCGTCGTCCGCAGGTTCGGTTTCATGCAAACGGGTGAAGCCATCGCGCGGCGCGTGCCGATACTGCTCGCATGTTCCGGAGCAGCCCCTGATGGCGACGACAAAAGACTACGGTCTGGGTGAATTCACCTACCCGCGCGGCTGGTTCATGGTGGCCGAATCCGCCAAGGTGGTGGATCGCCCGCAAGCAGTCCATTTCTTCGGCCAGGAGTTCGCGCTCTACCGCGGCAAGTCGGGCCGTGTCGTGTTGCTGGACGCCTACTGCCCGCACATGGGCACGCACCTGGCGCGCAACACGACCAGCTACGTGGCCCAGGACGGCGCCATCGAGGACGACTGCATCCGCTGCCCCTACCACGCCTGGCGCTTCGGCCCGGACGGCAAGTGCAACGAGATCCCGTACTCGAGCGGGCCGATTCCGCCGTCGGCGAAGATCAAGACCTGGAAGGTCCAGGAATACATGGGCGCCGTGTTCGTCTGGCACGACCCCGAGGGCGGCGAACCGGATTACGTGCTGCCGGTGGTCCCCGAGTGGACCGACCCGGCCTGGGTGTGCGGCAGCTACGACGATCTGGGCATCGTGCACGTGCATCCACAAGAGGCCATCGACAACATCACCGACGCCGCGCACTTCGGGCCGGTTCACGGTTCGCGCACGAAGTTCTTCGAGAACGAGTTCCTCGGCCACCGCGTCGTGCAGCGCATGGGAGGCGGTCATCGCACGCTGATCGCCGAAGGCGGCCCGATGCTGATCACCGAGGCGACGTATCACGGCCCCAGCCTGCTGCTGACGCGCATGAGCGGCCTCTACGATTCGTGGATCGTCATCGCCCACACGCCGGTGGACGACGGCTCCATCTACGTCTGGCACAACCTGATCGTGAAATCGCCGACCGGCTCGCCGGCGCCGACCGACGAGGACCGGCTGCACGCACGCGGCTACCAGGACATGGCGCTGGCGGCCTTCGCGCAGGACTTCGAGGTCTGGAAGCACAAGCGCCCGAACGTGCAGGGCCTGTACGTGCAGGGCGACGGCGCCTTCCACAAGCAGCGCAAGTGGTACAGCCAGTTCTACAACCCGCGCTCGGCCAAGGCCGCGCTGGTGGCGCAGTTCGAAGGGATCCAGGGCGCGCGCGGCCTGGAAGCCGCACCGCAGGACATGCGGGATAACGGCTCGCTGACGCGGATCGAGACGGCGTAGCGGCGACTTCGTAGCCCGGATGAACCCCGGGGTCGCGCTCGCCCGTCGAGAAAAGCTCCGGGTTGCAACCGGGCTACGGTTGTACGGTTATCGCTGCATCGCCGTTTTCAGCGCGAGCGGAATGTTGAAATCGTAGCAGCGCCGTTCCACGCGCTCGCAGATCCGCCAGCCCCCGGCGGTCCGCACGTAGCGGTCGTGGTACCAGAACCCGAGGAAGATCGTGTCTTCGCCGCTCTCGTTGGCGCGCGGCAACACCATCGGGTTGAAGCAGGCCACCTTGCCGCTGGCCTCGTCACCCTGGATCTCGAACGACAGGTTGCCGATCAGGTGCATGTAGGCCGGGAAATCCTTCAGCGCCTTGCCAAGCCACG
>CAZXXM010000257.1:0-5348 GCA_964644715.1 uncultured Salinisphaerales bacterium | reverse complement strand
GGTGCCGTCACGTCCGAGATGTAGGCGCGTGCCGCCAGCAGGTTGCCGGCGCTCAGTCCATCGAGCGCGCGGCCGATGAACAGCCAGGTCAGCGAGGGCGCGAGTGCCAGCATCACGAAGCCGAGCAGCGAGCCCGCCTGCGAGAACAGCAGCACGGGCTTGCGCCCGAAGCGGTCGGACGCACGGCCGAGCAGCGGCGCGGTGAACAGCGCGAACACCGCGTAGGTCGCGATCAGCGCACCGACCGTCGCGGGACTCGCACCCAGGGACTGCGCATGGAACGGCAGCAGCGGGATGACGACCGTGAAGCCGAGCACGTCGATGAAGACGATCAGCGTGATCGGAAACAGCGCGGACTTCTTCATCGTCATCCGGGGCGGGCGTGGTGTGCGCGATTCTGCACGTCACCGCAGCCCGGACGAAGTCAGGGGCTGTCGCTCCGATTTGCGAGGGCGACCCCGGACTTCGTCCGGTACGGTCGGGGTCGTGCGATTGCTGGCCCCCGATGCGCCGTGCTACATCGCCGGGCATGAAAGCGCTGATCCTCGGTGCCGCCGCCGGCGGCGCCTTCCCGCAGTGGAATTCCAACGCGGACGCCTGCAACCGCGCACGTCGCGGCGACCCGGCGGCACCTGCACGCACGCAGGCCTCGCTGGCCGTGAGTGCGGACGGCTCGCACTGGTTCCTGCTCAATGCTTCGCCCGACCTGCGCCAGCAGATCGAGAGCAACACGGCGCTGCAGCCCAGGCACGGGCTGCGCTCGACGCCGATCGCCGGCGTCGTGCTCACCGGCGGAGATGTCGACGCCATCGCCGGCCTGCTGACCTTGCGGGAACGCCAGCCCTTCACCGTCTACGCCACGCGCAAGGTGCACGACGTGCTCGCGTCGAACTCGATCTTCAACGTGCTCGCGGCGGACGTCGTGAAGCGTGAGGTCGTCACGCTCGGCCCACGCATCGTGCTGCGTCTACCGGACGGTCGTCAGAGCGGTCTTTCGGTGGAACTGTTCTCGGTGCCCGGCAAGGTGCCGCTGTACCTGGAGAACGCGGACGGCAGCGTACCGCCGATCGTGCAGGGCGAGGACACCGTCGGTGCCGCGGTCAGCGACGGCCGCTCGACCTTGTTCTACGTGCCGGGCTGCGCCGCGATGAGCGAGGCGCTCGCGGCGCGGCTGCGCGGCGCCGACCTCGTGTTCTTCGACGGCACCTTGTATCGCGACGACGAGATGGTTCGCGCCGGTCTCGGATCGAAGACCGGCGCGCGCATGGGCCACATGAGTCTCAGCGGCCCGCAGGGCACGCTGGCGTCGTTCTCCAACTTGGGTGTGAAGCGGCGCGTGCTCGTGCACATCAACAACTCGAATCCCGTGCTGCTCGCCGATTCGCCGGAGCGGGCGGAGGTCGAGGCGGCAGGATGGACGGTCGGGTATGACGGGCTGGAGATCACGCTGTAGGGTGCGTCCTGCGCACGAAAGCGCGTCCGTGCGCGGAGCGCACCCTGCGGGGTCGGGGCATACCCCTCCTGCAGCGGAGTGCGTCTGAGGGAGGGGCTATGCCCCGGCCGGGTTCAAGGAACATCCAGGCTGCCCACCGACTTGGGCCAGGTCACGATGCCCCAGGGCAGTTTCTTGTCCTCGATGCGCTTGACCTCGGTCAGCGTCGCGGCGTCGATGACGACCACCTCGTTGGATCGTCCGCAGGCGACGAGGATCTGCTTGTCGTCCGGCGTGAACGTGAAGTGCCAGCAGCGCGTGCCGGTCGGCACTTCCTTGATCGGCGCGAGCGTCTTGGCGTCGAACACCTGCAGCGCCTTGCCGTGGGCCAGCGCGACGAACAGCCGCTCACCCTTGCGATCGAACGCGACGCCGTAGGGCACGTTGCCGGTCGGCACCGTCTTGACCGGGTCGAACTTCTCGTCGAGGACGAGCAGCTTGTTGCCGTGCTCGAGCGTGGCCACGTACGACTTGCCGTCCGGCGCCATCTTGATGCCGCGCGGGCGCGGGCCGTGAGGCTTGGTGTCGATGCTCTTCACGAGCTTGCCGGTTTCGATCTCGTGGACGGTGATCGTGTCGTCGGCTTCGTTGGTGATCAGGATGTTCTTGCCGTCGGCGGAGAACTCGATGCCCTCGGTCTCCATGCCGCCCATGATCCGGCGCACCACGGTGCCCTGCGCGATGTCGACGACGGCGATCTGCGCGCGCTCGTCGTCATCGTCCTTCTCCCGCGCCTCGGCGCGCTTCTTCTCGAGCGCCAGCGCTTCCGGCGAACCCGGCTTCGGCGGCGGGCCGCCTTCGGATTCGGGCTCGTAGGAGACGAAGGCGTAGGCGCCGCGTACCCGCACGAACTCGGGGTTCTCGCCGATCGGCACCTGGCGGGCGAGCTTGCCGGTCTGGCGTTCGATGATCGAGACGTTGCCTTCCTCGCGGTTGGCCGTGATCAGGTAGGCGCCGTCCTCGCTGATGCCGATGCCGCGCGGGCTCGAGGCGCCGGGCGGAATGCCGCCGACGGTTTCGAGCGTGGCGAGGTCGATCACCGAGATCTCGCCCTCCTGATTGCTGACGTAGGCCAGGCCCGCGGGGCCGTCCTTCGGCAGCGTGGCGGATGCAGCGGCGGGTGCCGCGGTCTGCGTGACCGTCGCTTCCTGCGTGGCCCCCGCTTCGGTCGCCGGCTTCGAGTCCGGTTTGTCGCAGGCGGCCGTGGACAGCGCGAGCGCTGCCAGGGCGAATTTCTTCACGAAATGCGGATTCATTCTTCCTCCATCCCATATCGGGTGCGTCTTGGATTATGCGGCGGGCCGCAAGTTCGGCGCCGCGACTCAGCCTCGCGGGCTTCCTGCCGCGACCACCCAGCCGAGCTCCCGGGCGCTGGCCAGGAAGTCGAGCACCGCGTCGCGGTTGGCGCCGCAGGCCGAGGTCACTTCCTGGGCGGTCCGCGTGCCGTCGCACAGCGCCAGGACATCTGCCGCGACGCGGTTCAGCCGCACGATTTCGCCCGAGGCCAGCTGCAGGGAGATCGCATCGTCGGCGACGTCGGCGGGCGTCAGGCGCGCGAGGGTTGCGAGGCGGAGACGATCTGCGGTCGACGAGCTTGGGGATTCTGGATCAGACACGACGAGGGACTCGCAATGCGCGAATCGAGAGCATGCATCGCGAAGTGCAGGTTCCGCGTCAGCCTAACGAGTAGGTTCGGGAAAAATCCTGCGCCGGGCGATCGCCAATGCGCGCCCGCCAGGGGCGCGTCCCTACCTACTGTAGTTCCCGCCTGGCCGTGGCCACCGGGATCCCGTGATGCTTGATCTTCCGGTACAGCGTGTTGCGGCTCATGCCCAGGCTGGCCGCGGTGTGGCTCATGTTCCAGCGGTTCTGCTCGATGGCGCGCAACAGCGCTTCGCGCTCGGCCATCTCCAGCGGATTGCCGGCTCTGGCCGGGATCGCCGGCGGCAGCGCGCCGGTGCCTGCTGGCGGCGGAATCGGCGCGCGGCTGACGAGGCCGGTCTCGCGGATTTCGCGCGGCAGGTCGAGCAGCCGCACGATGCCGCCTTCGCAGATCGCCAGCGCGGTGCGGATCACGTTGCGAAGCTCGCGGATGTTGCCCGGCCAGGCGTAGCTCATCAGGCGTTCGAACACCGCAGGCTCGATCGCGGCGGGCTGCTGGTCGCCGGCTTCGGCCGCGAGGTACTTGCGGATCAGCTGTTCCTTGTCGCCGCGCTCGGCCAGCGACGGCAGTTCCAGCGTGATGCCGTTGAGCCGGTAGTAGAGGTCTTCGCGGAATTCGCCGCGATCGATCATGTCGCGCAGCTTGCGATGCGAGGCGCAGATCACGCGCAGGTCGACCTTGATCGGCGCCTCGCCGCCGAGCGGCACGATTTCACGTTCTTCGAGGACGCGCAGCAGGCGCGTCTGCAGCGGCAGCGGCATGTCGCCGATCTCGTCGAGGAACAGTGTGCCGCCGGACGCCTGCAGCACCTTGCCCTTCATGCCCTCCTTGCGCGCGCCGGTGAACGCGCCGGCCTTGTAGCCGAACAGTTCGCTCTCGATCAGCGTCTCGGGGATCGCGGCGCAGTTCACGGCGACGAAGGGCTGCGCGGCGCGGCGGCTGGCGATGTGCAGCGCCCGAGCGAAGGCCTCCTTGCCGGAGCCCGTCGGGCCCTGGATCAGCACCGAGACGTCGGAGTTGGCGACGCGGTGCGCGCTGCGGATGTTGCGCAGCATCTGCGGGTCCTGGCCGGCGACGGCTTCCAGCGTCATCCCCTGCGTCGGCGCCGGCAGTGCCGCCGGCATCTGCACGTAGGTGCGCTCGGAGCGCGTGCTCATCGTCTCCGGCATCGCGGGACGCTGACGGCCGTCGTGCATGCTCACGAAGAAGCGGCGGCCACGGCGCAGATCGCGGACCGGCCAGATCGCCTGGCGGGCCGACGAGGCGCTGGCCAGCAGTTCCTCGACGCGCGCGTCGAAGATCTCCGAAAGCGGTCGTCCGGTGAGTTCGCGACGGCCCAGGGCGCCGAGCAGCCGTGTCGCGGTTTCGTCCGCGGCGATCACGGTGCCGTCCTCGGCCAGCGCGAGCGCGCCGTCGTGCAGCAGGTTCACCATCTCCGGGCGCGAGTGGAAGCGCAGCACCGTGCTGCGCTGGTGACGGCGCAGGAACAGGCATTTCTCGATCATGTTGGCCGAGAGGTTCACCAGCGCCATCGTGTGCATCTGGCTGCCGCGCGTGTCGTGCGAGCCGACGGTCGAAGCGTCGAGCACTGCGATCAGGCCGCCGGCGGGATCGCGTACCGGCGCCCCGGTGCAGGACAGGCCGATGTGACGGCTGCGGAAATGATCGGCGCGGTGCACGGTGACCGAGCGGTTCTCGGCGATGCAGGTGCCGATGCCGTTGGTGCCCTCGTGCTTCTCGCTCCAGTCGGCGCCGATCATCAGGCCGGCGCTGCGGAAGGGCTTGCGCAGCGCGGGATCGAGCTTCTCGCACAGGATGATGCCGCTGGCATCCGTCAGCAGCAGCGCATAGCCGGAACCGGAGATCTGGTCGTACAGCGATTCCATTTCGGCGTCGGCGATCGCCACCAGTTCGTCGTGCTGGGCCTGGCGTTCCTTCAGGTCGGTGCCGTCGAGGATCGTCGGCGCATACATGCGCGAAGGATCGAGCTGGTAGTCGTTGACGCAGCGGAGCCAGGACGTGCCGATCGCGCTGTCGAGGATCTCGCGCCCCGGGCGCGGCGTGCCGTTGACCTGTCTCAGGACATCCTCGGCATGCTGTACGACGAGTGCGTCGGCCATTCGTTCCTCCTGTCGGCGGGTCCTGGATCGGACCTCTGTGAGCGGCGCCCGTGCGCAGCATCCATGCCATGTC
>CAZXXM010000256.1:3760-5367 GCA_964644715.1 uncultured Salinisphaerales bacterium | reverse complement strand
GGCATGTTCATGATCGGGCAGGTGGCGACCTTGCGGAACTCGATCCTGTCGATCGAAGCGCTGCACGCGGCCGTCTGCAACGGGGGCCAGCAAATGCTCGACGCGGCGCGCGAAGACCGCGTGCTGCGGGCCGAGGTCGCCAAGCCGTCCGACATCGCCATCGTCGGCATCGGCGTCACCCTGCCCAAGGCGGACTCGGCCGACGATTACTGGCAGCTGATCCTGGATCGCATCAGCGTGATCCGCGAGGCGCCCAAGGATCGCTGGGACTGGGAACAGTTCTACGACGCCGACCAGAAAGCGCCGGACAAGGTGTATTCGAAGTGGGGCGGCTTCCTCGACGAGGTGCCGATCGATCCGATGCGCTTCGGCATTCCGCCGAAGTCGATGAAGTCGATCGATCCGTTCCAGCTGCTCGCGCTGGAAACCGCGGCGCGCACCCTGGCCGATGCCGGTTACTCCGATGGGCAGTTCGACCGCGAGAACACCTCGGTGATTCTCGGTGCAGGTGGCGGTGCCGGCGATCTCGGCGCGCAGTACGCGCTTCGCGCCGAACTGCCGCGTTTCGTCGAGAACCCTTCTCCTGACGTGTGGGATCGCCTGCCCGAATGGACCGAGGAATCCTTCGCGGGAACGCTGCTCAACGTCGCGGCGGGCCGTGTCGCGAACCGGCTCGATTTCGGCGGTCTGAATTTCACGATCGACGCCGCCTGCGGCTCCTCGCTGGCCGCGATCAGCATCGCCGTCTCCGAACTGGAGAGCGGTCGCAGCTCGCTGGTCCTCGCCGGCGGTTTCGACACGACGCAGTCCGCCTACGCGTTCACCGCATTCGCCAAGACGCAGGCACTGTCGCCGACGGGCAAGCCGCGGACCTTCGACCAGTCGGCCGACGGCATCGCCATCTCCGAAGGCGTCGCCATGATCGCGCTCAAGCGTCTGGCCGACGCCGAACGCGATGGCGACCGCATCTACGCCGTGATCAAGGCGACCGCCGGCTCGTCCGACGGCCGCGCGCTGGGGCTCACGGCCCCGCGCATGGAAGGTCAGGTTCGCGCCTTGAAGCGGGCCTACCGCAAGGCCGGCTTTTCGCCGGCGACCTTGGGCCTGGTCGAGGCGCACGGAACCGGCACGCCGGTGGGCGATCGCACCGAGGCGCAGACCATCGCGCAGACCTTGCACGACGACGGCGCCGCTCCGCGCAGCGTAGCGCTGGGTTCGGTCAAGACCTTGCTCGGGCACACGAAGGCGGCGGCGGGCGTGTCCGGCCTGATCAAGGTTGCACTCGCGCTGCATCACCGGGTGTTGCCGGCGCATTACGGCGTCGAACGGCCGATCGACGCGCTCGCGGACGAGCGTTCGCCGGTCTACCTGCTCAAGGAAGCCCGGCCGTGGTTGTCGACCCCGGATCATCCGCGCCGCGCCGCAGCATCTGCATTCGGATTCGGCGGCACCAATTTCCACGCGGTGCTCGAGGAGTACCGCGGCTCGGTTGCGAGCACCGGCAGCAACCGCTGGCCGGCCGAACTGTTCCTGTTCCGGGCGCCCGACGTCGCGTCGCTGCAGACGCAGCTCGAACGCCTGGTTCCGCAGGTGCAGCCGGGTTCGCG
>CAZXXM010000256.1:0-3660 GCA_964644715.1 uncultured Salinisphaerales bacterium | reverse complement strand
CTTTCCGCGGTTCGCGGCGCCGCGATGGCGGCGGCCTCGGAGTCGTCCGTTCCCGGCGGCATGGCCGCGGTGCAGGGCAGTCGCGAACGCGTACAGGCCTTGATCGGCGGCTTCGACGGCGTTCGCGTGGCCAACCACAACACGCCCGAGCAGTCGGTGATCTCCGGGCCGCGTGAAGCACTGACGCGCGCCGTGCAGAAGCTCGAAGCGGCGGGTCTGCGCGTCACGACCTTGCCGGTATCGGGCGCGTTCCACACCGAACTGGTTGCTCCGGCGCGCGGACCGCTGACCGAGGCGATCCACGCGACGCGCTTCGGCGAAGCGCGCATCGACGTCTATTCGAACTCCAGCGGTACGCCGTATCCCCGCCAGCCCGCGGCGATGCAGCGGCAGCTCGATGGACATCTGCTCAGCAGTGTCGAGTTCGTGACCGAAATCGAGGCGATGTACGCGTCCGGGTGCCGCGTGTTCGTCGAACTCGGTCCGAAGGGAATCTGCTCGAACATGGCGCGCCAGACGCTCGCTGGCCGTGACGCGGTCGCGACCTCGCTGGATGCGGCGGGCGGCGGCCTGCGCGGCCTGCTGCTGGGTCTGGCGGATCTGTTCGTCGCCGGCGTGCACTTCGAGGCGCAGACCCTGTTCGCCGGGCGCGAACTGGAACGGCTCGATCTGTCGCGTCTGGCGGACGCCGCGCGCCCTCGCGTTCTGGCGCGTCACACCTGGATGGTCAGCGGCGGCTGCGCGCGCCCGATCGACGATCCTGTGCATCGCACGGGCAAGAAGCCGGCGCTGACGCGCGCGGATGCCGAAACGGCTCGCGCGGCGATCGAGGCGGCGGTCGAGGCACGTGTGCGTGCGAGCCTGCCGGCGACCAGCGGTGTCGCCTCGCCTGCGGTTCTGCCGGCCGCTTCGTCCGTCGCACTGAGCAGCGAGGCCCTGATCGCCTATCAGCAGACGATGCGCCAGTTCCTGCAACTGCAGGAGCGCGTGGTCAGCCAGTACCTCAATGGCGCGACGCCTGCCTCTCCGGCCGTCGAAGCCCTGCAAGCGATGTCGGTGCAGCCCGCGCCGTCACCGGCGGCCGTCGTGGCGCTGGCGACGCCGAGTCCGAAACCGGCCGTTATGCCGTCGACGCCGGCACCCGCACCCGTACCTGCGGCGCCGGCGCCGGTTGCCGTGGCTTCTCCGGTATCGCTGGACGTCTCGGCCTTGTTGCTCGGCATCGTGTCGGAGCGCACCGGATATCCCGCCGACATGCTCGGCATGGACGCCGATCTCGAGGCCGACCTGGGCATCGATTCGATCAAGCGCGTCGAGATTCTCGGCGCCTTGCGCAAGGCGCTCGGCACCGAAGCGGCCGGCATGGTCCAGTCGAAGATGGAGCGCCTCACGAAGGCGCGTTCGCTGCAGGCCATCCTGGCCGAGTTGGGGCCGGTGGCCTCGTCCGCTCCTGCGGCTCCCGCCGTGGCGTCGCACGCGGTGGTCGTCGTCGATGCGCCGGTCGCACTCGACTTCTCGGCGATGCTGCTCGGCATCGTGGCGGAGCGAACCGGATATCCGCAGGACATGCTCGGACTCGACGCCGATCTCGAAGCGGATCTGGGGATCGATTCGATCAAGCGCGTCGAGATCATCGGCGCCTTGCGCAAGTCCTTGCCGGCAAGCATTGCCGACACGCTGCAATCCCGCATGGAAGCGCTCACCAAGGCGCGCAGCCTGAATTCGATCCTGGCCTTGCTGCCCTCCTCGACGCCGCCGACGACCGTCGTGCTCGACGCGGCGCCGCCGGTCGTGGCCATCGCCGCCGTCGCCGCGGCGTCGATCGACCTGCAGGGTCTGCTGGTCGGCATCGTGGCCGAGCGCACCGGTTATCCGGCCGACATGCTCGGGCTCGACGCCGATCTCGAGGCGGACCTGGGTATCGATTCGATCAAGCGCGTCGAGATTCTCGGCGCCTTGAGAAAGAGCCTGCCCGAAGCCCAGGGCAGCGCGCTCAAGTCGCGCATGGAAGTCCTGACCAAGGCGCGAACGCTCAATCAGCTGTTCTCGGAGTTGCAGCACGCTACGGTTCCGGCCGTTGCCGAGGCGACGCTGACTTTGCCAGCGGCATCACCGGTGCAGGATCCCATCGAGACGACGGCGGATGCCGCCGTCACACCCTTGCCACGCTTCGTGGTGAAGGCTCGCTCCGCGCCGCGCCTGCCCGGTGAAGAAAGACCCGACGGCCTGGTGCTGGTGCTCGGTTCCAAGGGAACGATTTCGCAGCGGGTGATGGAAGACCTCGCGGCGCGCAAGTTCACTGCCGTGCACCTGGACACGACCGACGCGCAGAAGCTGCGGGCGGCCATCGCCGATGCACAGCAGCAACACGGTCCCGTCAGGGCCATGCTGCACACGCACGGACTCGACATCGGCGATGCCGCCGACCTCGCGGCCTGGCGGGCGATGTATCACCGCGATCTGCTGAGCCTGTTCCACGCGCTTCAGTGCATTGCCGACCTGCCTTCGCTGCGCGTGATCGCCGCCAGTCGTTTGGGTGGCACCTTCGGTCGCGATGCGGTCGGACGCGGCGCTGCGGTCGCCGGCGGCGTCAACGGCATGCTCAACTGCGTACGCGCCGAGTTCCCGGGCTGCCAGGCCCGGGCCGTGGATTTCGACGGACAGAGCGACGAAGAGATCGCCGCGATGCTGGTCGCCGAACTTCTCACCCGCAGCAATGAGCCCGAGGCCGGCTATATCGGCTCCGAGCGCTTCGATTCGGTGACGGTCGAAGAGGCGTTGACGCCCAATCCCTTCCCGCATCCCGTCACGCCGCAGAGCGGGTGGGTGATGCTCGCCACCGGCGGTGCGCGCGGCATCACCGCGGAAATTCTGGAAGAACTGGCCGGTCCCGGCATGCGCCTGGTGCTGGTGGGCAGGACCTCCGAGCCGGGTGCCGAGGACATCGGTCTTGCCACGCAGGTCAGTGAGTCCGACGTCCGTCGGCATCTGCTGGCGGCTGCACGGTTGCGCGGAGAGAAGCCGCGGCCGGTCGAGATCGACCGCGCGCTGGCACGGGTGCTCACGGACCGCGAGATCCGCGCCAACCTCAAGCGCCTGCGCGCGACCGGCGCGGAGGTCGACTACGTGTCCTGCGACGTGCGCGACGAGCGCGCCTTCGGCGGGCTGATCGAAGGCCTCTACGACCGCTACAAGCGGATCGACGTCGTGATCCACGGCGCCGGCGTCATCGAGGATCGTCGCCTGTCCGAGAAGACGGCAGAGTCCTTCGAGCGCGTGCTCGGCACCAAGCTGGATCCGGCGCACATTCTCGCCACGCGATTGCGTCCGGCGTCGCTCAAACTGATGGCGTTCTTCACCTCTGTCGCCGGCCGTTACGGCAACCAGGGTCAGACCGACTACGCCGCCGCCAACGAAGCCCTGAACCGGCTGGCGTGGCAGCTGCACCGGCAGTGGACGCACACGCGCGTGATCTCCGTGAACTGGGGCCCCTGGGACGCCGGCATGGCCAGCGAGGGCGTGAAGCGCGCGCTGCGCGAGCGCGGCATGGAGCCCATTCCGGTGGCCGCCGGTCGACGCCTGTTCCGTGACGAACTCGAACACGGTCCGCGGCACGAGGTCGAACTGCAGGCGATCGCGGCGGTTGCCCTTGGGCTTGCA
>CAZXXM010000255.1:3323-5370 GCA_964644715.1 uncultured Salinisphaerales bacterium | reverse complement strand
TCGAAGTCGAGCGCACCCAGGCGCCGTCGATGTAGAAATCTTCCGTGTGTTCCATGAGCCGTGCTCCGTCGATGAGGCGAAGATGAAGGATTGCACGCTTCATTTTCGATTGTCAGCGGGTCGTGCCCCTCGATCGACAGCCCCTGCTTCGGCCCGTCACGGCAACGCGGCCTTGTAGCGCAGGCCCGACGTTGCCAGGCCGCCCTTGCGATCGAAGGTCGACCACAGCTCGCCCCATGCGAATTTCTGGTGTCCAGAGAACGAGGGCTTACCGGCAAGACGCGCCAGTTCGCGTCGCACGAATGCGATCTCCCGATCGATGGAGGCCTGCGTCGGCCAGCCCTCTTCGAGCTGGGCATCGGGCAGGTTGGCGCTCCAGTGAACCTCGCTGAGGCCGTTGCGGAAAAAGCAGAGCGACATCGCACTGGGCTTTCCGCCGAACGAAAGTCCGTCGAGATAGATCCACTCGTACCCGTTCTCGTGGTCCACGCCGCCGTTGTAGAACGCGGCCAATCCCTCCATCGCCAACGCCTTCGTGAGGCCGGCATCGATCAGCGTCGCACAACGATCGATCTCGATCGACCCTTCTTCGAGGGACAGCGTGAACGCAGCATTCATCGGCACTTTCCAGAGTTTGCGAAACGAAGGTCACCGCGACGTGCCGGAGCGCGTGGGAGACCGCCGCGATCTTGCCCGTCTTTCCGGTGATTCGCGAAAGACGCCCGATATGCGTAACGACCAGAAGCCGAAACGGCGCGGGTGAAGCGCTTCTGCGTTGCCGTTGCGACGATCGGGTTACGGATCGAGATGAACGTCACATCCACTGTCCCGAATGCGGATCGAAAGCATCGACAACATGGCATGCCGGAGCCAGTATCGAGTCCACGAATGTCGCGAAGCGTGCGGTCCCAGGACGACACCGTCTTCGCACATCGATCGCCATTGCACGCTCGAAAACGCCCGGTGCCGGGCAGCAGGCTGGAAGGGAGAACACCGATGCTGCAGATCCTCTGTGAGGGCCCCCCGGGGCATGCCAAGAACGACCACGGTCCGCGCGGAAAGCTGCTGGCGCAGATCCACGGTGGTTCTTGCGGGTACATCGAGACCGCGATCGCCACGCCGAAGCCGGGACTCGATACCCTCGTTCTGTGGGGTCACGGCGACACCGAAAAGCTGTGCGGCCTGAAAGCCGCCGACGCCGCCGAAGTCGTCAAACGCTGGAAAGCGGTCAACCCCGGCCTCAAGACACTCGAAATCATCACCTGCAACGCGCGTCACGCGTCGGGGAGCGGGTCGCCCTATGTCGCGCAACTCAAGAGCAAGCTGACCGGATTCCGTTCGTCCACCCGGGACATCCAGATCAAGGCCCTGCCGGTCGGTGTCGGCGGCAAGAGGAACAACTGGTCCATTCTGCTGGCCGAGCCCGTCTTCAAGAGCTGGGTCTACATCACGGCACCGGGCGCCAACGACGCCCTGCTGATGCAGACCAAAACCCTGATCGATTACGAGGCGGGGGAAAAAGGCGAAGGACTGCAGAGCTATCGCGGCGACATCGCGATCAAGGCCGACCAGAGTGTTCGCGCGGCGCCGATGAACCGGCAGTGGACGATGAATTACGGCTACTTCAACACGCTGCGCAGCCATCTGGTGAAAATCTGAAGCGCGGCTCCGGCGGCTTTAAGGAGCCGCGACTCAAGCGGCGACGGCCAAAAGGTTCTTCGCCGATCTGCGAGGGAAGACCTAGTCAACCCATATGGCTCATCGAGGCGGCGTCCCATTCCTGGCCCGACACTAGCGAGCGCGCCCGAGGAACACCGCGTTCGAACGCCGCGCACCCCGCCGCCCCCGGAAATCGATGAAGAATCCAAAAAAAGAACGCAACGTGTCGTGACGAAAAAGCGACCTGCCTGTGGATTCGACGCGATCTGCATTCAAACCCGTTGCGCCCTCGCTTTTTCCTTTTCGCCTTTGCGGTAAACGGCTTTTCTGCAAAGCCCAAAACGAAATGCTCTAGTGCCGGCGAAACCTCACTGCAGCATCGCGGTCG
>CAZXXM010000255.1:0-3313 GCA_964644715.1 uncultured Salinisphaerales bacterium | reverse complement strand
GCGTGCGCATTGCCCAGCAGCTCCAGGATACCTACTGCAGCATCGCGGTCGCCCGTGCCAGGCGCTCGGCCTGTACGCGGTTCAGATTCCGGAACACGGTGGCGGCGATCCACGGGAATCGCCGGCGCAGCCGCTCGAGATCGTTCGAGTCGAACCGCAACAGTCTCACCGGCGTCACCGAGCTCACGCTGGCGGTGCGCCGCTGACCGAAATAGCCGGCCTCGCCCATCACCGCGCCACGACTGAGCGTCGCCAGCACCTTGCGGTCCTCGCCACGCTCGATCCAGACCTCGAGATTGCCGTCGACGATCACGTACATGTCGCGTGAGAAATCGCCCTGGCGAATGACCATCTCCCCGGGCTTGAAGCTCTCGAGCTTGGACATCAGCGCGAACACGCGGGCCTGGGGCGACTGGCCCAGATCGAGTCGCAGCAGATCCCACAAGGTCACGATGCGCAGCCGCGAGCCCAGTGCGGGTGTCAGCGTGATCTCCGAAATCCATGCGAGGAACAGCGTGAACGAGGCCAGCATGCCGAACTGGACCTGGCTGCGCAGCTCGCTGCCGGTCAGCGCCAGCAGGCCCAGGCAGAGCGCGATCGTCGTCAGCGTGGTCGGCCGCAAGGTCTCGCGCAGCGCGGCCTGCACCGCCTTGCTCTCGCTGCCGGTGGCGCGCGCCTCGCGATTGAACCGCGTCAGGAAGTGCACCGTATCGTCCACCGCCACGCCCAGCACGATGCTCGCGATCAGGCTGTTCGTCGGGTTCAGCGGAATGTCGAGCAGCCGCAAGGTGCCGAAGTAGATCGACACCGGCACCAGATTGGGCAGCAGGGCCCAGAGACCGGCCCGCGCCGACGTGAACATCAGCGCCAGCATCGCCCAGATCGCGAAGCAGGCGATGGCCAGCGACATCCATTGGCCCTGCCCGATGGCGTTGACGGTGCGCGTGGCGAGCACCGGTGTGCCGGTGATGGCACCGTTCAGCGGCGGCTGCAACTGGGCCAGGCGCTCTTCCACGCGCTCGATGAAGTGCGTGATCTCGATCGAATCGCCCACCTTGATGCGGACGGTGATCAGCGCCGAACGGAAGCGTGCGTCGATGACGCGACGGATGTCGTCGCCACCGGCGAAGACGAGCAGCTGCTTGATCGCCGCCGGATCGCCGGGAATGGAGAAGTACGCGGGGTCGCCGTTGTTCAGGCTCTGGTTGAGCAGCTTCAGGTGATCCACGTAGGAGATCGTCTGCCCCACTTCGGGCTGCTTGCGCAGCCAGGACTGCAGGTCGTCGATGCCGCGCACCAGCTCGGGATCCGTCAATGCGTCGTTGACGTGCGTCTCGATCAGTACCGACACGATGTTGGCGCCGTTGAAGCTGCGATTGATCGCCTCGTACTCCTCGCGCACCGGGTTCCCTTCGCGGAAGGACTTGATGTAGTCCGTCCCGATGGGGATGCCGGAGGCGAGCCAGAGATTGAGCGGCACCATGATCAGCGCGATCCAGATGATCGGCCGCCGCCACTTGATGTCGAACCGCGCGAGCCAGTCGGCCCAGCGCTGCGCGGTCTTCTCGCCGAGCTCGCGCGGATGCCGGCCGCAACGCATCAGATCGAGCAGGGCCGGCAGGAACAGCAGGATCAGGATGCTCAGGTAGACGACGCCGATGCTCGACAGGATCGCGAACTCGCGGATTGCCGGCAGCGCATTGGGCATCAGCGCGAGGAAGCCGGCGATCGTCGTGGCGCCGGCCAGCAGCAGGCCGGCACCGACGCGGCCCATGACGTGGAGCACGCGCTCGCGCCGCTCCTCGGCCGTGTTCGCGGGGACGGAGAAATAATCCGACAGCAGGTGGATCGAGTACGCCAGGCCCAGCGTGATCACCAGCGGCGGCGTGATGATGGACACCAGGTTCAAGGAGTAGCCGAGGTTCACGGCCGTTCCGGCGGTCCACAACAACCCGACGCTGACGGTGAGCACCACCGATAGCGTGGCGCGCACGCTGCGGAATGCGAGGAACAGCATCAGCACCGTGATGGCATAGATCATCGGCACGCTGAACATCAGCGTATCGAGCATCGCGCCGGTGCTGGCGGCCTTCACCACCGGGCTGCCGGCGAGCCACACCTCCTGGCTGCCGGTGATCTGCCGCGCCATGTCGCGGAACTGCTTGGCGTAGTTCTGCTTGCGGAACAGTTCCTCGCCCTGCGCATCGAGACCGATGGCCAGCGCCGTGTGCACGCCGTCCTCGGCCACCAGCACGCCGCGGTAGATCGGGTTGGCCGCGATCTGTTCGGGGAAACGCTTCACCGCGTCCGGGTTGCTGGCGGCCTGCTGCGTGAACGTGCTGACTTCCAGATCGTCGCCCTCGGCCAGCACGTTGGGCGCGGTGCCCAGCGAGAACACGGTCTTGACGCCGGGGAACTTGCGCAGCGCCTGCGTGAGCTGCTCGATGCGCGCCATGTTGTCGGGCGTGAACATCGGCTCCAGGCGCACCGACATCAAGACCGCGTCGGCGTCGCCGAAAGTCTCGCGCACGCGCTCGAAGATCTGGCGGTCCGCGTCGTCCTGCGGGAGCAGGGTCTCGGTCGAGGGATCGAGTTTCAGCCTCGACGTGAGGCTCGGAAATTCGATCAAGCGGCACAGGGAATAAACCGACACCAGGACGACCAGCAGCAGGATGAGCGCAGGCCGGCGCGCGGTCAGCCCGAGCAGCTTGTCGAAGATGTTCAAGGGCGCCTGGGTCCGCTCGGCTCAGTTTCCGAGATAGAACGCGCGCGGATTGAACAGCCGGTCCGCCAGGTCCTTGTCGCTGAGCAGCCCGGTGATCTTGAGCTCGGTGTGGGTCTTCTCCTGCAGGTCCTCGATGCGGGCCTGCGTGATGTACCAGTGCGGCCCGGACTGGGCGAGATACTTGGCGGCGCTGGTGAAGCGCTTGCGCACGACGCCGCCCTGCTGGAACTCGGCCTTCAGCACCATGCAGCTCTTCTGGTCGATCCAGGCGTAGACCTTGTCGAAACGGGCGCCGGCCGAAACGTCGGCGGCCATCGACAGCACCCAGGCCGGACGGGACTCGAGGCTTTCGGTGCGCTCGAGCTTGAGCGTCCCACCGGAGAGGGCGTACGTGATCTGCTTGACGTCGGAGTACGACAGGTCGGTCCCGAACAGCGAGCTGTCCTTCATGCCTCCGGTGATGCGTCGCACCTTCTGCAGCGCCGGAATGTAGACGTACATCTCTTCTTCCTTGCCCGGCTCACTGGACTCCCGCACCAGGTAGGCCGCGTCGCGCATGTCGGAGGGCGCGACGATGCGCATCATCGC
>CAZXXM010000254.1:1875-5386 GCA_964644715.1 uncultured Salinisphaerales bacterium | reverse complement strand
CGCGGAGACGTTCGCATCGAGCGTGCGGGCAGCGAGCTGCCGGTCGCGGTGGGAACCGCGCTGCAGCAGGCGGACACGGTGGTCACCGGCTCCGACGGATCGGCCGGCCTGACGTTCGCGGACGACACGCTGATCTCGCTGGGCGCACGCAGCCGCTTCGTCATCGACCGCTACCGCTTCGACCGCGCATCCAAGGGCGGCGAGTTCCAGAGCACGCTGTCCAGGGGCCGCATGGCGGTGGTCTCCGGAAAGATCGCGAAATCGCAGATCGACGCGATGAAGGTGCGCACCCCGACCTCGCTGCTCGGCGTGCGCGGAACCGAGTTCGTCGTCGAGGCGGACCGGTGACATCGGCCTCGGACACCGCGTGTTGATCAAGGCCCGCACCGCGCTGCTGGCGGCCCTGCTGCTCGGCGGCTGCGCGACGCACGACCGCGTGATCCTGCTGCCCAACGCGGACGGCGGCGTCGGCAGGATCGCGATCCTGCGCGACGGCCAGGAGGAGACCGTCATCGGCGAGGCGTACGGGTCGGCACGTACCGACGATCGCGGCGGCCTGGACCGGGCCACGCTCGAAGAAGCCGCGGTGCGAAAGGAGTTCGCGACCGAGCTGGCCACGCTGCCGGCACGGCCGATCGTCCGCCATCTCTACTTCCGCCCCGACTCGACGCAGCTCACCGCCGAATCGGAAGCCGGCGCCACGGCGATGCTCGCCGAGATCGCCGCGCGACCGGCGGTCGAAGTCGTCCTCGTCGGGCACTCCGACACGCAGGGCACGGATTCGTACAACGAGCAGCTCTCGCTGACGCGCGCGATGGTCGTCCGCGCGCGCCTGATCACCGCCGGGGTCAGCGCGTTCCAGATCTCGATTGCCGGCCAGGGCGAACGCAACCCGATCGTGCCGACACCCGATGGCGTGGACGAGCCGCGCAATCGTCGCGTCGAGCTGCACGCGCGCTGAGCGCGCGCCGCCCGCGCGGTCATCGCGGGCGGCGAACGACGAGGATCGTCAGGTCGTCGGCCGGTTCGAGTCCCGACGAGAATTTTTCGACGTCGCGACGCAGTCGATCCACGATCCTGCGGCTGCTCGTCTCCGCCTCGGCCGCGGCTAGCGCGCCGACCAGGCGCTCGGTTCCGTACAGCTGGTCGCGTGAATTCATCGCCTCGGTGATGCCGTCGGTGACCAGGCACAGCGTGTCGCCTGCCTCCAGCTTCAGGCGCTCGGTCGGATACTCGAAACCGTCGAGCATGCACAGCGGAGGGCCGCCCGGCGTCGTGAGTTGCACGACCTTCGAGCCGCCAGCCCTCAGCAGGTACGGACCGTCGTGGCCGGCGCTGCACCAGACGAGCTCGCCGGTGGCCATGTCCAGCGCGCCGGCCAGCACGCTGACGAACATCGACTCGGGGTTCTCCAGCGCAAGACCCCTTCCGGCCTGGGACAGTCCACGACCCGGATCGCCGCCGCTGTCGAGCACGGCGTTCTTGATCAGCGCCTTGCTCAGCGCCATGAACAGGCTCGCCGGCAGTCCCTTGCCCGAGACGTCGCCCACCAGGAAGAACAGGCGGTCGTCGTCGATGCGGAAGAAGTCGTACAGGTCGCCGCCGACGGTTCGTGCCGGGTGCATCAGCGCCGCCAGGTCCACGCGCTTTTCGCCGGCCAGCACTTCCGCCGGGTCCGGCAGCATGCCCTTCTGGATGCGCCGCGCCGCATCGAGCTCGCCGTCCATGCGCGCCTGCTGCTCGCGCGACACCGCCAGCGCCACGCGCAGGCTGCGCCGCTGCTGCTGCGCCTGGCCGAGCGCAACCGTCAGCATCATCGCGAACACCAGGCCCGCGCCCGCCATCGGCGTGGCGACGTCGAGCAGCCAGCCGCGCCAGACGAAGGCGCCCAGACCGACCGCGGCGTCGAGCAGCAGCACCGCGCCGAACGTCAGCATCGAGTTCAGCGGACGCAGCGCCGGAACCGCGACGATCGAGAACAGGCAGAGCAGCACCAGCAGGCCCGACTCGGCCCAGGTGCTCCAGTACGGCCGCGACAGCAGGCGCCCGTCGAGCACGTTGTCCAGGGCTTCGGCGTGCACGGAAACCCCGGGCATCGCGCCCAGCGGCGTGATGACGCGGTCCTGCAGACCGGACGCCGCCGCACCGATCAGCACGATGCGGCCCGTGATCAGGTCCGGCGGGAGCGTGCCATCGAGAAACGCGACGACCGGGAAGATGGGCCGCAACTCCGGATCCGAGAAATGGATCCACCAGCTGCCGTCGCCCGAGGTCGGAATGGCGCGACCGGCCGCCTCGATCCGGTCGACGCCGTGAGCCCGGACGTGCGCGCGCAGCACCGGGTCGTCGGACGTCTGACGCAGGACCTCGAGCGCCAGGCCCGGAACGCTGCGGCCGCCCACGAGGGCCAGCGCCGGGACCTTGCGCACCACGCCATCGTCGGCATCGGCGTTGATCACTCCGTGGCCCGCGGCCGCGCGATCGATGACGTCGAGGCTGCGCAGCACCGACGGAAAAGATTCCAGGAACGGAGCGGCAGCGCCGCCGATCTCGACCACCGGCGCGCGGTAGTCCACCGGATCCCGCAGCCGCGGATCGCCGCTCAGGCCGCCGACGCCGAGCACCACGCCGGCCTCGCGCACGGCCCGCGCGAACTGGCGGTCGCAGTCCGGCAGCTTCGCCGCGGCCCCTTCCGCGCCGGCATAGCCCATGGCCTGCAGCCGTTGCGCCTGGGCGCGCGGCGACATCCGGTCCGCTTCGGAGAAGATCATGTCGATGGCGATCGCCGCGGGCCGCTGCGCCGCCAGCCGGTCCACCAGTTCCGCGAGTTCGCAGCGCGGCCAGGGCCACTGCCCGCGGCGCTGCAGGCTCAGATCGTCGATGGCCATCACGATGACGCGATCGTCCACGCGCTTGCGCGGCACCTGGCGCTGGTAGGCGTCGAACACCTCGTTCTGCAAGGACAGGCGCGTACGGGTGTCCGCTTGCTGAAACAGCAGCATCAGGCCGGTCAGCAGCGCGCCGAAGATCCGCATCCGGCGGCCACTGCCGGTGCCCGCCGGTGCCGCCGGCGCGTCAGAGCTCGATTTCAAGGCCGTCCCAGGCTGCCGTGACCTGCAGCGGAGGGCGGCCCGCGCGCGTGATCTCTTCCAGGCGGCGCGTCTCGGCTTCGATGCCGGCGATGCGTTCGTCGCCGAAGATCGGTTCGTGGTGATACAGCGCCAGGTGGCGCGCGCCGGCGAGCTGGCACAGCTCCACGCCGACGACGTTGCTCGAATGTCCCCAGTCCGCCTTCACCGTCATCACGTCGGCCAGCGAGTACATGGCGTCGAAGATCACCAGGTCCGCATCGCGGAAGAACTCGACGAAACCGTCGATCTCCTGGCGCGCGTCCAGCGTGTGCTCCGAATCCGTCGAGTACACCACGGTGCGGCCGTCGCGCTCGAAACGGAAGCCGTAGGAATCGCCCGAGTGCCGCTGCAGCTTGGTCTGCACGCGGTATCCGGCGATG